>DAOLYC010000151.1:0-6053 GCA_035425605.1 Ferruginibacter sp. | reverse complement strand
CAAAAATTATCTTTTTTATTACCCAATAAAATCCTTTCTTCAGGAATAACTTTTTTCCACTCGTTAAAAGCTTCTTCATCCCGGGGCAGGCCTTCATTTACATCGCCTTCAAAAATGGTAACATACAATTTATCCTTATCCAATTTATACACTTCTGTTAGCAGTTCCCAGCTCCAGGCAATGGCTTCTTTTTTAAAGTAATCGCCAAAACTCCAGTTACCCAGCATTTCAAACATAGTGTGATGATAGGAATCTACTCCTACTTCTTCCAGGTCGTTGTGTTTACCGCTTACACGTAAACATTTTTGTGTATCGGCCACCCTTAGGTGTGGTGCTTGTTTATTTCCCAGGAAAAAATCTTTAAACTGGTTCATACCTGCATTGGTAAATAACAATGTTGGATCGTTTTTTACAACGATAGGCGCCGATGAAACAATGGTATGTTCTTTCGATTTAAAAAAATCTAAAAACTGTTGTCGTATGGCAGTGCTTGTCATCATATACCAATTGTTTAAAAGGGTTGATTTTTGTTGTTTATGGAGTTATATTTGTAAACTTTTGCTTAATGGGGGCAAAGGTAATAAAACAGGTTCAAGCCACAAGTCACAAAGGGTTCATGAAGAAAATAAAATACTATTATAATACGCATACATTGCGTTATGAAAAACTGGTTACACCCTTACGGGTGAAACTGCTACGGGTATTTGGTTTTTTGTCTGCGGCGCTGGTTACTTCAGCCATAATAATTTGGTTATACAATAATTTCTTTCCGAGGGCCATTGATAAGGAAGCCCAATTAAAATATGAAATAATAAAAGATAACTATAACAACCTGGCTGCCAAAACAAAAACACTGCAACAGCAGATGGCCGAACTGGAAAAACGGGATAACGAAGTGTACCGGTCAATATTTGAAGCCACACCCTTAACCGACAGTGCCCGTACAAGAGCTATAGAAAAGAAAAAAGAGATAGATAAGATAAATTTAATTAAAGGTGATGACCTGGGCGAAGAGATAGCCAAAACACTTAATAACATACAAGCAAGGATGGCATACGAGGTTGAAAGTTATAATGCAATTGAAAAACTTATCAATAACCAGGAAACCAAACTAGCCAGCATACCCGCTATACAACCCATTAGCAATAAACAATTAACCAGGATAGCCAGCGGCTTTGGTTTAAGGATACATCCCATTTATGGAATTGCTAAAATGCACAATGGACTTGATTTTACTGCACCACAGGGAACACCCATTTATGCTACCGGCGATGGTGTGGTAACTACAGCAAGTGGTGGTAACGGCACGGGCAACCATGTAATTATTAACCATGGTTATGGATACGAAACCGAATACATGCACATGGTGCGTATAAAAGCAAGAGTAGGACAGCATGTAAAACGTGGCGAAGTTATTGGTTGGGTGGGCAGTACTGGCGCCAGTACGGGTCCGCATGTGCATTACGAAGTACACATTAATGGCAACCCGGTTGACCCTGTTTACTTTTTCTATAACGACCTTAATGCCGAACAATACGACCGGGTGCTAAAAATTGCAGCTACTGGCAGTGCTAAAAGTTTTGATTAATTTATTTTTTATTTTGATAATTTTTGAAATTGCTGGTTTTGTTTAGTATCTCTATAAAACAAAAAAAAGTGAAAGCTTTTATTAGTAATTAACAAAGCTTAAATAAAAGAAAGAAAACCAAAAGTTTATTTTAATTTTAAATATGGTACTCGAACAAATAGCTTTTGATTTTGATGAAGCTCCGGTTGTTAAGCCAACACAACCGGCAACAAGGGCTATAACCATACCAAAGCCCCCTGCCGATAAGATAAAGGTTAATATAAAAAAAGATAATAAAAAACTTACCCGTGGCCGTATGAGCCTAAAAGAAAAAGATGCAGGCACTTACCTGATTGAAATACCTGCCGATGAAATCCTTTTCGAAAAAAAATACTACGCCATTGGCATTGTTGCCGATATGTTTAAGGTAAACCAAAGCCTGATAAGATTTTGGGAGAATGAGTTTGATGTTTTAAAACCACGTAAAAACGGCAAAGGCGACAGGCTTTTTAGACCCGAAGATGTTAAAAACCTAAAACTGATTTACCATTTACTGCGTGAAAGAAAATATACTATTGAAGGCGCCAAAGATTTTTTAAAACAAAATAAAAGGGCCGATGAAAAATTTGAACTGATAGAATCCTTAAAAAAATTAAAGGGTTTTTTAAATGAGCTGAAAGCAGGTTTATAACTTTCGGTTAACATAAAAATACCGGTAATTTTTCTTTTTTGAACCGATATTTACTCCTCACACAAACGTTCGCATAAAATTTACCAAATGAAAAAATTTGTATTGATATTTTTCTTTTTTTCCTGTACCGCTAACAAGCTTTTTGCACAACTACAATACGAAGTAAGCCAGGATGAAAATCATCCGGAAGTGAAAGTGTTGAGAGGAATAATAAATAAAGACCTTTTAAAAAACGATACTTCATTTGCATGGTATGGCAGCAGCCAAAGCTACTATCATCCTGATACAGCCACAGTAAACACTTTTAAAAGAGCAAGCGGAAAATACCAGTTTGTAGTTTTTGGCGGCACCTGGTGTGAGGATACACAATTTATTTTACCCAAGTTTTTTAAACTACAGGAACAAAGTGGGCTGGCAGATGATGCCATTACTTTATTTGGTGTAAACCGGGCTAAAAATTCGCTGGGCAATATTACCAAAGCTTTTGATGTAACATTGGTGCCAACCATTATAGTAATGAAAAACGGAAAAGAAATGGGCCGTGTTGTAGAGTATGGAAAAACCGGCAAATGGGATAAGGAGCTTACGGATATATTGAATCAGTAGGATTATTTTATCTGGTAAATATCAATTCCTTTTTCATTTAGCAGGTACACTTTTCCATTCATAGCTTTTATGGAAATGAAGTTGCCAAAAAAAGCCGGTAACTTATACGCTTTTAACTGAAGAGATTTTAAAGCATAAGTGTACAGGTTATTATTATTAAAACCATACAAGGTATTTCCATTTACTTCCACATCGGTCCAGTGTACAAAAGGAAGCCGGTTTTTAAAGCCACCGTAATAATCAAAAATATAAAACCCTTTTTGGGGGTCGTAGAGATATACAAAATCATTTTTGTCAAAAATCCTTACCGGAGTTGGCATAGAGTCGAACAGGTTTCTCCAGTCAACAGTTGCTAATATAGTTTTACCTTCTTCATTAATCTTTTTAAGTTTAAAATCTTCCTCATCAAAAATCCAGATATTGTTATCGTATGATAGGGTAACAATGTTTACATAAAAAATATTCTGCTTGCGAAAATTAATGCTGTTACGTACAGTTAGTAGCCGGTCGAGCATCACCACGGTTGAATAATTTTTGTAGTATAACAAAGTTTTCAGCGGATTGGTAACATCAATAAAAGAAGGGTTGCCGTATTTTTTTACATCGTTATATACGGCAACGGAATCGCCATTGGCATTTAATTTTTTTAATTGGTTGCCCTGTGTAATCAAATACAGGTTATCTAAATTATCTACATTAAAATAAGTATAACTGCCGCTTATTGTTTTAATAAATTGAAATACTGAATCGTTTTGAGCGTTAGCAGAGATAGGTATTACAGCAATAGCACAAAAACTCAGGTAATAAAATATGGTCTTTACTAACAACAATTATTTTTATTTTAGAGATGATACTTTTTCAATTTATATCAATTGCCGGATTTATAATACTCCAATGTAACATTGTTTCCGTCAAAAACTGCATAACTGCAATAATGCATCCAATCGCCCAGGTTGATATACCTGCTGTTTTCGGCAAGCTTAAAATCAATGGGTAGATGGCGGTGGCCAAAAATGAAATAATTATAATGTTGTTTTTGTAAAATTTCTTTGCAATAAATTATCAGCCATTCTTTGTCTTCGCCCAAAAATACTTCAGTGTTTTGACCCGCCTGTGCCCTGCTTTTGCGGCTAAAAAAATTTGCAATGCCCATGCCAATATACGGAGGTAATATGCCAAACAACCAGTTGCAGGTTTTATTGCGAAAAATTTTCTTTATGAATTTATAACCCTGATCGCCTGGGCCAAGCCCATCGCCATGACCAATTAAAAATTCTTTATTATTAAATGTAAACGCTTTTGGTTCAAAATAAACCGGTATGTTAAGTTCTGTTTGAAAATAATCTTTCATCCACATATCGTGGTTGCCTACAAAAAAATGAACAGGAATCCCTGCATCGGTAAGCGCTGCCAGTTTACCTAAAATTCTTACATAACCTTTTGGTACTACTTTTTTATACTCATACCAAAAATCGAACATATCGCCTACAATAAAAATTTGTGCGGCGGTTGTTTTTATTTCATCCAAAAAACGAATGATTTTTTTTTCTTTTAACAAACTGGCTTCGGCATTGGGTGCTCCCAGGTGAAAATCGGAAAGGAAGAAAATTTTTTTATCTTTTTCAATTTCCATACTGTTAGGGTTTGTTTTTTTGCTGCAGGTATTGCATAAGGTCGCCCGATTCTATTTCGGGTTTGCCACTAAGGTTTCCATTAAACCAATATATCCAGGCAGTATGTGGTTCTCCATTTTGGTAAACAGTAACAGGCGCTCGTTTATAAAGTGGTATTTCGCCTTCTTCTGTGTTCAGGCCTTCATAATCATCTAACTGGCCAATAGCCCACGAAAATTCGGCTGGGTTGTTGATTACATACAACTCACCCGAAATAAATTTATCTTCATCGGTGGCGGCGGCTGCCGGGTAATCGCCCAAATCGTACATCTTGCCTTTAACAACTGCTTCGCCCAGTAAATTAAAATATTTGGTAAGGTATTTATATACCGGGTTACGAAATCCGCTACGCAGCGAACCATACACAAATAGTTTATAAATATCGTTTTTCATAATTAAATAAAGATACTTTAAAAAAATGCAACTACGCCTCTACAAGAAAGCAATACACTTCTTTAGGGCCATGAACGCCGGTTACCAGTGTTTTTTCAATATCGGCTGTACGGCTGGGGCCGGTTGCAAAGCTGATGAGCGAGGGAATATTACCGTTATAATTTTCTTTTAATTTTTGAAGGGCATCTTTTACATCATACAGCAACTGGCTGGTATAAGCAATACAAATATGTACCGGTGCATACACACTAACCGTACGGCCACTTTGTTGTGCGGCGCTTAATACAATGGTGCCGGTACGGGCAACTAAAAATTCGCAACCGGTAATAGAGGCATCACAATTTGCCAGGTTAATGGTAGTACTAAATTGATTATTCCATTTATCGGTATTGCAGAAAACTTTTGTCCATTGCCTTTCATCTATAAGTAAGCGTAATTGCTGCTGCATTTCATTTTCATCCATACAATAAACAAAACGTCCCTGCATGTTTGTAAATTCCTGTGCAAATACCACATCAAGCGAATCGGTTGGCTTATGAAAAAGAGAGTTGTTTCCTTCGCTTTGAGGAAAAGGCAACGGCACCGGGTTGCTCAGTGCCTGCCTTATGCGTTTTAAAATATTTTCTTTTGCTACTGATACTGCCATAGTAAGTTTAAATAAATACACTTTTTACATGCTATAATGCAGGTGTATTTTTTTTAAAGCAATTAAACTGCAGGTGGCGTTGATGACTCATTGTTTTCGATGCTGTCATTAATATGGCCTGCTTCTCTTTCTTTGTTTTTTTCTGCTTCTGCTTCATCAACAATTATATCCAGCGCTTTCTTTTCTTCAAATGGCCTTTTGCCTATCAGTGCTTCCACATCGCTTTTAAAGAGTACTTCTTTTTTTAATAATTCTTTAGCCAGTTTTTCTACTTCTTCCCTTTTTTCAATCAGCAGGCTTTTTGTAATCTGATAAGCTTTTTCAATCAACTTACGTACTTCTTCGTCAATCATCTTACCGGTTTCTTCACTAAAGGGTTTGGTAAATACGTTTTCCTGGCTGGGATCGTAATAACTGATATTACCCACTTTGTCATTCATACCATAAACCGTAATCATGCTGTAGGCAATTTTGGTA
>DAOLYC010000150.1:0-6074 GCA_035425605.1 Ferruginibacter sp. | reverse complement strand
GCTTCATTGTTATATTGCCTAAATCCTTATCAATGGCATTAAGCATACTACTCATATCGCCAGCTTGTTTTGCTGCTCCCGTTTTTAAATCGAAAGATATTTTTTCTTCAAAAGGTTTAAAGCCAATAGCTGTTATTTTAAGTTTATACTGACCCATTATATTTAGGTTTTCTAAACTAAACTCACCTTTTTTATCTGTAAGCATTCCGGCTACTATTACATCTTTACGTGTTTTTGAAGCAGTATCAAATTTATTTTGTAACAACAAAACTGAAGCAGCTTCAAGAGGTTTATTAGATGATGGTTCAAGTACTTTGCCATAAAAATGTCCCATGTTCATGTTTTGGCTACCACCTTGCCCTCTCTTGCCAGCACCAGGTAACTGTGCCTGGGTAGCACTTAATGAAAACAACAATATTGCTGCCAGGAAAAATTTGTTTACACCTTTCATATCGCAGATTTTTTTTTGAATAGTGCGCAAAGTACTTTTTAAAAATTCATATTACTGTAAACGAAGATGATGAGTGGTAAATGAATTGATATAGAAAAAAATGATTAACAAATTGTTAGCTAAAAATTTGCATGTTTAACAGCACATGTAAAAATCCCAACATAAATCCTATCAATGCAGCCATCAACTGAATTCGGATAAGTGGTTTTTTAAAAGACTGATAAAACTGTTCCTTTACAGCAAACATGGAGAACCCTGATATTTTATCCTGCACTGTTTTTTTAATATCAAGTTCATTACTAAGGTTAGCAATATATTTATTCATAATTATTGGAAAAAGACTTTCAATCTCCATCAAAAATGCACCTTTAAGCTGATTGATTGTTTTATCACCAATAAGCATACTCAGCATAGGAAAAGTATCTTTTAAGCGGGTACGTAAAAAGTTATCAATCTGTGTTTCTATTTCGGGTTTTAGCTTTGCAAAATTTTTAGTATCTGTTACTTTCTCTTGTAGCATATCGGTTGAAAAAAATTCGTTGCTAACTAAACGGCCAATATCTACAGCAAAATCTTGTTGCCTGGCAGGAATTATCCCCTGTAACGTAATACCTGCAATTTTTAAAGGCTTAACCGGATTAAATAAACCTTTAATAAAAACAAATATCAGCAGCCAGCAAATAAAGGCTGATAAAAAAAGTGGTAATATGATTTGTAGCCAGTTCAATTCTTGCTTTTGGCTTGCAAAGAAAACGTAATAAAACCGCATATTCAAAATGTAATTTTGAAGGAGTAGTGTTTTTCTTTATTTTTGCTGCCTGTTAAAAACGGTAGCCATAGCTCAGTTGGTTAGAGCATCAGATTGTGATTCTGAGGGTCGTGGGTTCGAGCCCCATTGGTTACCCAAAAGCCCCTGAAAAAAAATGCAGGGGCTTTTTTTTATAAATATCTATACCAGCAAATGAAACTGGAACATTTTTTGCCATTCATCCTTTACTATTTACGAAAATCTGGTTTAACAAAACATTATTCCATTTGATTCGTTTAGTATCAACGAAAACAATCGTTTTTCCATTATTTTTACAACATGCAAAAAATTGCACAATTTATTATGAGTAAAAAATTTATACCGGTAATTCTGGTGCTTACCGTTGCCAGCATTTTTGTAGCATTTCAATCGCAGGGTAAATCAGATTATGATAACCCAAAATCGAAGTACACTCGAATCATAAGAAATGTAGGATTGTTATTGGAACAGGGACATTACAGCCCTAAAACAATTGACGATAATTTTTCGAAAGAGGTTCTTAAGAAATTTGAAAACGATTTGGATGTAGATAAAAACATCTTGTTGCAAAGCGATATTGATGCATTTAAAAAATTTGAAACAAAGATTGATGATGAAATACACGGCGCTGAACTTATCTCGTTTTTCACCATCAACGAAACTTATATTAAACGCCTTAATGAAACTTCAGAATTATACAAACCCATTTTAGCAAAACCATTTGATTTCACCAAAGATGAATCTGTACAACTTGACCGGGAAAAACTGGATTATCCGAAAACAGAAGCAGACCGAACTGAAATATGGAGAAAGCGTTTAAAATTCCTCACTTTAAGCAGGTATTCAAATTTGTTGGATGACAGGGAGAAAAACAAAGGTAAGGCTGATTATAAATATAAAGCCGACAGTACATTAGAAAGAGAAGCAAGAGAAGCCGTGCGCAAGCAATTTGAGAGATTCTTTACTACTAAAAAAACAAGTGATAACATAGATGAAAATTTCAGCACTTTTATAAATGCCATTACTGGTTCGATGGATCCTCATACGGATTATTTAGCCCCGGTAGATAAAAGATCGTTTGATGAATCTATGAAAGGAAGTTTTTATGGTATTGGCGCACAGTTGAAAGAAGATGACGGAAAGATAAAAATATCTTCACTAATTTCAGGCGGCCCTGCATGGAAAGGAGGCGAACTAAAAGTGGAAGACGAAATCATTAAAGTAGCACAAGGCAATGAAGAACCTGTAGATGTAACTGGATATAGTGTAATAGATGCTGTTAAAATAATCAGGGGATCGAAAAAAGGCTCTGTAGTAAAACTTACCGTACGCAGGATGGATGGTTCTGTAATAGTAATTCCAATAATTAGGGATGAAATAAGGCTTGATGATACATTCGCAAAAAGTGCCATCATTAATGATGGCGATCATAAAATAGGCTATATATATTTACCTGAGTTTTATATTGATTTTGCCGATCCCAATGGTGCCAAATGCTCGGAAGATGTGGCCAATGAAATAAAAAAATTAAAAGCAGAAAACGTAGATGGCATCATTATGGATTTACGAAGCAATGGTGGAGGCTCACTTCCTGAAGTGGTTAAAATGGTAGGCTTGTTTATTCCCGATGGCCCGGTTTGTCTTGTAAAAGGTAGGGAAGATAAACCTTACCAGTGGAAAGATAAGGATCCAAGTGTTTTATACAGCGGACCCTTAACCGTTATGGTTGACGAATTCAGCGCCAGTGCTTCTGAAATTTTTGCTGCTGCCATTCAGGATTACAAAAGGGGTATAATCATTGGTAGTACCTCTACTTATGGAAAAGGAACAGTACAAAGAACCATTTCATTAAATCCTGATAGCGATAATCCATTATTTACTAACCGTAAAGTAGAAGACCTGGGATCTGTTAAACTAACCTTGCAAAAATTTTACCGTATAAATGGAGGAGCTACACAATTAAGAGGAGTAACCCCTGATATTATTATCCCCGACAGGCTTGAGTATTTAAAATTCAGAGAAAAAGATAATACAGCAGCGCTACCCTGGGATGAGATTGGCAAAGCTGATTATAAAACCTGGACGAGTAACATCAGTAACGAAACCGTTGTTAATTATATTCAACACCAGATAGAGAATGATGATAATATAAAAAAGATACAGCAAGGCATAAAGTGGCTAGATGAAAATAATGATAAATCCTATTCTTTAAATTTAAAAAGTTATAAAGAGGATGAAAAAGTGGCAAAAGAAAAAGGTAAAGAACTGGACAGCCTATTTAAACTAAGGAAAGATCTTTCTGTAAAAAATATTAGTGCTGATACGACTGCCTTTAATATGACAAAAGATAAAGTAGAAAAAAATACTCAATGGCTAAAACGAGTTAGTGGCGATTTTTATATTGACGAATCAGTTAAAGTAATGAATACCATGATTAAACATAATGCCACTGCTAAGAATAATTAAGCCAATTTATTATGAAATATTAAAAACCATCATATTAAACCGTATGATGGTTTTTTGATTGCTTGTAAAATAAAATTTCTTACTTAAAAAAAAGTTACAGAAATATTTGGGATTTATAAAACTTATTATATCTTTGCCCTTACTTTATTACAAGTGATGCTTACTTTATCCACCTATCTTAAGAAACTTCACCCTTTATAATTCTGCTATTTAATACCTACTGAAAAGTTGTCTGTGATTTATTAACATAGTCACTATCCATTTGTCCTGTTTAGAGCCAAAATGCTATCGCATTCTAATAACTTTAAACCACAAGACAATGAAAAAATTTACTTCACGATTAATCGTATTGGCATTAAGTATGGTAACAATTGCCATATTTGCCAGCATTCAATTTGCGTATGCCCAACAAAGGCCTTATGGAAGCCCTGTGTTTTCCGACAATCTAAATGGAGGCCATACCATGTTTGGTAACACCATTACAGCTATTTATACTTCTGGAAGCGGAAGTACCGGAACCGTAAACACAACCGCTATGAACGATTTTAACACCAGCGGTACAGGCAGCTATACCAATGGGCGAACCAGCGCTTACGGTAACGACCAAAATAACATACAGTTTGTAGATGTAGATGGAGTAGGCTCTTCATCTTCGTTAATAAGCTATGGAGGTTTATGGAGGTACTACTCTCTGAATAATTATACAGCAGCGCCTGCTGATATTTCTAGTTTAAACTGGACAGAAGATACTTATAACGATTCTGGTAACTGGACTAATACACCCAATAATTCAAATGCTTTTGGGTATAATGAATCAAATGTTAACGCCCCTACACAAATTAACAGGAGAACTTATTATTTAAGAAGAGATATCAATATTACCAATCCATTGCAATACTCATCAATTACATTAACTGCTAAATACGATGATGGGTTTATAGTTTATGTGAATGGAGTGGAAGTAGCCCGTGCAAATATGCCAACAGGTAGTGCCCCTTATGCAACAAACCCCAGTTCTGCTAGAGAATTTACAGATGGTGATTTTGTTTTTCAAATTCCTACATCAAGTTTTGCAAATGGTAACAACCAAATAGCAGTGGCATTATATAATAGAAATAATGGTACCACTGATTTTTATTTTGATATGAAACTTGATGGTAATGATGCAGCAACAGCTACATACAACTCTTCTGCCGCTAACCTGGTATTACCTACAGGCACTAATACCATTAAATTTGCCCGCCTTTATTGGGGAGGAAGAATAACCAGTGGAATGGGTGGCAGTGGAAATATTAATTTACGTTCTGTTAAAATCCGTAAAGGCTCTACACCGGGTAGATATGATGATGTATTGGCACCGGCTACTCAGGTTGATAAAATTTTAGTAACTGGAACAACTGATTCTGCTTATCAATCTTATGTTGATATAACTTCATTTGTAAATGACCAGGGTGCAGGTACGTACACAATTGCAAATATTACTGCTGCTACTGGTAGTATAACTGGCGGAGGTAATTATGCAGGATGGACAATAGTAGTAGTGTATGAAAACTCAACTGTGCCATATAATAGTGTAAGGGTATATGATGGTTTTATCCAGGTATATAATGGTGGTAGCCCAACTACACAATCAATTACTTTAACAGGATTAAATGTTCCCTCTACTCCCGTTTTACCTTCAGATGCTTATATGTCAACAATGGCATGGGAAGGCGATGCAAACCTTGGATCTTCTTCTTCTAACCCAAATGGCGATTATATAAAAATCAATGGACAGGCAGTTTCAAATGCAGTAAATCCTGTTGTTAATTTTTGGAATGGTACCATTTCAAAAAACGGGGCACATGTAACTACAAAAAATCCTGATTTTAAAAATCAAATGGGTATTGATATTGATGAACAGCAAGTAGGCGATCCTCAATATGGTATTGTAGCTAATGCTACCCAGGTTTCTATTGAATTTGGAACAGAAGCTGATCAATACTTCCCTAGCGTGTTTGCTTTTACTATTCTTGCAAAAGATCCGCAAATAATACTTAATAAATCTGTAAGCGACGGAACCGCACCTTTTGGCACTTTACAACCAAACGAAATATTAACTTATACGCTATCTGGTTCAAACTTAGGGTTTGCAAATGCAGTTAACTGTGTGGTTACAGATACTATTCCTTCAAATGTATCATACATTCCAGGATCACTATTTGTCGTTAATGCTCCGGGTTTACCCAGTAACTCAACACAAACAGATGGATCTAATGATGACTATGCCTTTAAAGCAACAGATGCAGGAAAAGATTATGTGAAGTTTTTCATTGGTAATACAGCTACGTCAACCTCAGGCGGTATTCTTGCACCAGGCGAAACATATAC
>DAOLYC010000149.1:0-6096 GCA_035425605.1 Ferruginibacter sp. | reverse complement strand
CCCGTTTACAAACTGGCCACTTTGTTCGGTGCTGTATGCTTTTGCCAGGTCAATATATTCATTAATGGAAACCTTAGTTGGTATGGTATCAAAAAACAAAAATTCGCAAACACCCATTTGTAAAATAATCAGGTCAAGCGAAGCTATCCGGTCAGCGTCCCAGTTTTTTAATTTGGGTTTTATCAATTCCATGCACAAATCTTTTTTATCAAGCACTGTTGTAAGTAAACTTTGGGCAAATTCCCTTTTATCCTTGCTAAGTATATCTGTAAAATTTGTGTGTACAGGTTTATTTAAAAAATTAAGTACAAGTTGGTTCATCATTTCTGCATCATCATCCCATTGAATGAAATTTTCTTCTACATGATTAAAAAAATCTTCATTAGGCAACATCAGGTTGCTGAAAATAAATTCCAGCATTTCTTTTTCTGTTTTAGGGTTCCTGCTCTGTACTTCAATATATTCGATATATTCTGGCGATACAATTAATTGCTGGTAAATTTTTTTCAGCAATTCTCTATCTATAATATGCTGGGGCTTAATTTCAGCAATAGCCAATTTAAAACTTGCATTCTCAAGTATTTTCCAAAGTAGTTCGTTACCGGCAATTTTAGTATTAACATTCAAATCGGCGGCGGAAGGTAAATGCTTTGCTGCTTTCTGCCTGGCATCAGATTCGGCATACCTGGCTACTTCTGTAATAAAATAAATGAGATAGGTAAATATTTGGCGGCTTTGTTCAATTTTTTTTGTTAGAACAACTGTAGCATCTCCGGGTTTTATACTTTCATAAATGCTTTCGAGGCTGTATAAGGTTTGCATCACTTTTACCCGGATATTTCGTCTGCTGATCATGCGTTAAAGAACTTTATATTTTGAGGCAGCAAATGTACGCATAAGTTTTGGGTTTCACATAATGGAATAGAATTAAAGAAGCTGTATTGCCTGACAAAAATTCCTGTCGAATTAGCCCAATTTTTCCTTTCGCTGATTTTTTTCATTAAAAAATCTGACATCTTATGTATTAATATTGATTGGTACAAAAATGGCAGTACCTTTGCCACCCGTTTAAAACGGATATTTTATTTTTCAAATAAATCAAAAACTAATACAACTATGGCTAAAGTAAAAAATGCTGCAAAATTGAGCATTACACCTTTGCACGACAGGGTTATTGTACAACCTGCGGCTGCTGAAGAAAAATCTGCCGGAGGCATTATTATTCCGGATACTGCAAAAGAAAAACCACAGCGTGGTATTGTACTGGCTGCCGGGCCAGGTAAAAAAGATGAACCAGTTATGGTAAAAGCCGGAGATACCGTTTTATATGGCAAATATGCCGGAACAGAAATTTCTATTGAAGGAAAGGACTACCTCATTATGAGAGAAAGCGATATACTGGCTATTGTTTAATTCATTAGTCTTACACATTTATTATATTATTAAACAAATAATTTTTCACCCGTGTAAATTAGCAGATTGGCTAAGCAGCACATTATCAAATTAATTTTTTATGTCTAAAATGATATTCTTCGATATTGAAGCAAGAAATAAAATGAAAAAAGGCGTTGATACATTATCGGACGCTGTAAAAGTAACCCTTGGCCCTAAAGGCCGTAATGTGGTTATTGAACGCAAGTTTGGTGCACCAACCGTTACTAAAGATGGTGTAACTGTAGCAAAAGAAATTGAACTGGAAGATCCTATTGAAAATATGGGTGCACAAATGGTGAAAGAAGTAGCATCTAAAACTGCAGATATTGCAGGCGATGGTACCACAACTGCCACCGTACTTGCCCAGGCCATCATTGGTGAAGGTTTAAAAAATGTTGCTGCCGGCGCAAACCCTATGGATTTAAAGCGTGGTATTGATAAAGCGGTTACAGCCGTGGTTGAAAACTTAAGAAAACAATCTCAAACAGTTGGTAACGATAACAAAAAGATTGAGCAGGTTGCTTCAATATCGGCCAATAATGATAAAGCCATTGGCGCTTTAATTGCACAAGCAATGACCAAAGTGGGTAAAGAAGGAGTAATAACTGTTGAAGAAGCAAAAGGTACCGATACAACCGTTGATGTGGTGGAAGGTATGCAGTTCGATCGTGGCTATATCTCTCCTTACTTTGTAACCAACAGCGAAAAAATGCACGCCGAATTAAGCAACCCTTACATTTTAATTTATGATAAGAAGATATCTACCATGAAAGATATCTTGCACATTTTAGAGAAAGTTGCTCAAAGCGGTCGTCCTTTGGTAATCATTGCAGAAGATTTAGACGGTGAAGCATTAGCTACATTAGTTGTAAATAAATTACGTGGTACTATTAAAGTTGCAGCAGTAAAAGCTCCAGGCTTTGGTGATAGAAGAAAAGAAATGTTACAGGATATTGCTGTACTTACCTCAGGAATTGTTGTAAGCGAAGAACAAGGTTATAAATTAGAAAATGTGGATCTTGATTACCTGGGATCTGCCGAAAGTATTACTATTGACAAAGACAATACAACCATCGTTGGAGGAAAAGGTAAAAAAGCTGATATTACTGCAAGGGTAAACCAAATTAAGGCTCAAATAGAAACAACCACATCTGATTACGACAGGGAAAAATTACAGGAACGTTTGGCTAAACTTGCCGGCGGTGTTGCTGTATTATATATTGGCGCTGCTACTGAAGTAGAGATGAAAGAAAAGAAAGACCGTGTTGATGACGCATTACATGCTACAAGAGCTGCCGTTGAAGAAGGTATTGTACCAGGTGGTGGTGTTGCTTATGTACGTGCAAGCGATGTACTGGAAAAAATGAAAGGTGGTAACGAAGATGAAACAACGGGTATTGCAATTGTACGCCGTGCAGTTGAAGAGCCTTTGCGTACTATTGTTGAAAACGCAGGTTTTGAAGGAAGTGTAGTGGTAAATAAGATTAAAGAAGGAAAAGCTGATTTTGGCTTTAATGCTTACAGCGAAAAATATGAAAATCTTTTAAAAGCCGGAGTTATTGACCCTACTAAAGTTAGTCGGGTGGCTTTAGAAAATGCAGCTTCTATTGCAGGAATGATGTTAACGACTGAATGTGTAATTGCTGATAAGCCTAAAGAAGAAGCTCCTCATTCGCATGGAGCACCTGATATGGGTGGCATGGGTGGATATTAATCCAAAAAAAAAATAATCGGCCATTGCCGTAAATAATTTACATTCCCTCTTGTGTAATGCAGGAGGGATTTTTTTTTGAGCCACCTGTAAGTTTATTAAAATCGTTTTATCCATTGCCAATACCGGTTACTAAGTTTTTTTATCTGCATACCTTTTATATCTTTGCCATACTATTTGGTTTGCCTGCAAGCATCCAATTTGTCAAATGGCAAATTTTCCGCTCACACCGGAATCAAATTTTTAAAACCATGTTTTACACATTCGTGTAACCATCAAAATTAATGTATGGCAGTATTACACAACCGCATTTCACAGGCGGAACTAAAAAAATTATTGTACGCCGAAACAGTGCATCGTACAACCATTTCTTTTTACCAATATTTTCCGATAAAAGACCCCCAATTATTTAGAGATGAAATGTACAAGGCATTACACGACCTGAAAGTTTTTGGCCGTATTTATATTGCTACCGAAGGTGTAAATGCACAAATAAGTGTACCCGATAATAATGTAGAAGCGCTTAAAAATTATTTATATAGTATTGAGCCACTCAATAACCTAAGGCTTAATATAGCTGTTGATGATGATGGAAAATCTTTTTGGGTTTTAAAAATTAAAGTAAGGGAAAAAATTGTAGCCGATGGAATTAATGACCCGGGTTTTAGTATGCAAAACAAAGGTAAATATGTAAATGCCGTGCAGGTGAATGAACTGATGAAAGATAAACATACTGTTGTTATTGACATGCGAAACCATTATGAATATGAAGTGGGGCATTTTGAAAATGCAGTTGAAATACCAAGTGACACTTTTAGAGATCAGTTACCAATGGTTGTAGAAATGATGCAAGAAAAAAAAGACAAGAATATTATCATGTACTGCACTGGCGGCATCCGTTGCGAAAAAGCAAGCGCCTATATGAAACATCATGGTTTTGAACATGTATATCATTTAGAAGGAGGCATAATAAATTATGCCCGGCAAGCAAAAGAAAATGGTTTAGCTACAAAGTTCATCGGAAAAAATTTTGTGTTTGATGACAGGTTGGGAGAGCGTATAACAGAAGATATCATTGCTGTTTGTCATCAGTGTGGCAAACCTGCCGATACACATACCAATTGTAAAAATGACGGTTGTCATTTACTTTTTATTCAATGCAGCGATTGTGCAAAAGCTTTTGACGGCTGCTGTACCGAGGAATGTAAAACCATTTATAATTTACCTGAAGCAGAACAGGCTATCTTACGAAAAGGTATAGTAAAAGACCAAATGATTTTTAATAAAAGTAAACAAAGGCTGCGACCAACAATTGAAGAAAACAGGAAAAATAAAAATCTTTAAATCTAAGCTGTTAACAGTTTATCCAATTCGGTATTAATCTTTATTTCTGTTTCTTGATCGCTTAAATTTGATGGGACAAATTTTTGGCCAATAACTTTTTCGTACAGTTCAATGTACCTATTTGAAATAGTTGTTACCCATTCATCACTCATAACTGGTACAACTTGTCCTTCTTTGCCCATAAAATCATTTTCAATTAGCCATTCCCTTACAAATTCTTTACTCAGTTGTTTTTGCCGCTCAGCCTTTGTTTGTCTTTCTTCAAAACTATCTGCATAAAAATACCTGGAAGAATCAGGCGTATGAATTTCGTCCATTAAAACAATTTCATTGTTCAACTTACCAAACTCATATTTTGTATCCACTAAAATCAATCCTTGTTTTGCAGCAATAGATTTTCCTCTTTCAAAAAGTTGTAAGGCATATTTACATAAGGTTTCCCATTCTTGTGGGGTAGCCAGTTTGTTTTTAATAATTTCATCTGCCGATATATCTTCATCATGCCCTTCGGAAGCTTTTGTACTTGGAGTAATGATGGGTGAGGGGAAAAAATCATTTTCTTTCATACCACCTGGCATGGTTATACCACATAAATTTCTTTTACCGGAAGAATAAGTGCGCCAGGCATGGCCTGTTAAATTTCCCCTAACCACCATCTCAATTTTAAAAGGATCGCATTTTTTGCCAATGCTAACATTGGGCGCCGGTACATTAATTAACCAGTTTGTACATATATCTTTAGTAGCATTCAGCATGTATGCGGCAATTTGGTTTAAAACCTGCCCTTTGTATGGAATTGCACGGGGCAGTATCACATCAAAAGCCGAAATACGGTTACTGGCAACCATCACCAGGTATTTGTTAGCAATCGAATATACATCCCTTACTTTTCCGTTGTAAATGCCTGTTTGTTGCCTGAAATTATATGAAATCATTTGGCTAAATTAACATCAACCCAGTAAATAAAATATATTTCGGTTAAACAAGTTGTTAACAGCAAAAGAAAATAAATTTTTCAGGTAGAAATATCGTCCTTAATTTGCTATATCTTTAAAACCAAAAAAAGCGATATGAGAAAAATTTCATGCTATTTTGTTACATTTTTACTGGCTAATATTTTTACAATTACAGCCTTTGCACAAAGTGTAACAATCAGCGGCAATGTAAGGAACAGCAATACAAAAGAAGCTTCTGGTGCTGTTTCTGTATTAGTAAAAGGGCAGGATGAAGGTACTTTTACTGATGATAAGGGTAATTTTAAAATTACTGTTAAAAGTCTTCCTGTAACACTTTTAATAACTTCGGTTGGTTACGAAATGCAGGAAGTAACAGTTTCTTCGGCTTCAAAACCATTGCAAATTGAATTTATACCAACAGATATATTAGGTCAGGAAGTGGTAGTATCTGCCAATAGGGTACCACAAAAGATAATGGAATCTCCGGTTTCAATTGAACGAGTTAGTGCCGCTAACATACGCAATTCACCAGTATCTAATTATTATGATGTGGTTACTTCTTTAAAAGGGGTAGATGTTACAACATCTTCTCTTACATTTAAAACGCCTACAACACGTGGTTTTAACTCAAGTGGTAATACCCGTTTTAAT
>DAOLYC010000148.1:0-6110 GCA_035425605.1 Ferruginibacter sp. | reverse complement strand
GGCGAAAAGTCTATTAATAAATTAAAACAGGCAATTGAAGAATCAAAAAAGCAACCCCTTAACCGGTTAATATATGCATTGGGTATTCGGTATGTGGGCGAAACCACGGCCAAAACCCTGGCACGTGCAGTTGATGATTTATTACAACTTACTCATTTTACAGAAGATCAATTAAAAGAATTGGAAGATGTGGGTATTAAAGTGGCAAAAACCGTGTTCGATTTTTTTCATAGTGAAGACAATATCAAACTTCTTAAACAATTAGAAGACCTGGGGCTTCAATTAAAAAATTCAACTAAAAACCTGGTAATAAACGGCAACCTGAACGGGCAAACTTTTTTATTTACCGGTACACTTATGCAATTAAAACGAAACGACGCAGAAGCGCTTGTAGAAAAAAACGGGGGTAAATTATTAAGTGCTGTTAGCAGTAACTTAAATTTTCTGGTAGCAGGCGAAAAAGCGGGCAGCAAACTGGAAAAAGCTAAAAAAATTCCATCGGTAAAAATCATCTCAGAAGAAGATTTTTTAAAAATGATACCAACTTAATTTTTAAAAACAGTATATTTATAGGCAAGCCTCTGCTTTATCCGTAGCTTATGATTTTTTACAATTTCTAAACCATAAACAATGATAAAAAATAATAAGGGTGAAGTTTGGAAACAGATAAACTTCAAAGGCTATAAACAATTACGTAATAAATATGCAATTTCATCTCATGGCAGGGCTGCCAGTTATAGCGAAGATGTAATTAAAGATGGTAAAATTTTAAAAGGTTCTGTAACATCGGGCTATCGAACCCTTAACCTGCATATTGAAAACAACAACGGCACCATTTATATTCATCGCCAGGTAGCAACATTATTTTGTAAAAAACCTTCTCCAAAGTATGAATATGTTATTCATGTTAACCATAAAAAGAAAGATAACCTGTACAGCAATTTAAAATGGGCCACTGCCGAAATGGTTAGTACGCATCAGCAAAGCAGTCCCGAAAAAATTGCCTATAAGAAAAAACAAGCCAACCGTACAACCGGTTTAAAGCTTACTGCTACACAGGTAAAAACCATCAAAAATATAATTAATAATCCTAAACGCAGGCTTACCTATAAACAATTAGCAGCTAAATACAACGTAAGCGAAATGACCTTGTATCGCATTAAAAGTGGTGAAAACTGGGGGCGAATTAAATAAAATTTAAATGCTCTTTATTTTTTAAATTTACCCAATATCAAATTAAAATCCTTTATGCTTGAGTCAACCACTCTAAAATTCCTTACCAATCTTAAAAAAAATAATAACAAACCCTGGTTTGAAGAAAACCGTAAACAATATGATATTGTAAGAATGGGATTTTTGGAAATGGTTAGTGTTTTGATAAAACAAATTGCCAAATTTGAACCTGTTATAGGCACTCAGGCCGCAAAAGATTGTGTTTTTCGCATTAACAGGGATGTACGGTTTAGCAAAGACAAAAGTCCATATAAAAGTCATTTTTCATGTTACTTTAATAAAGAAGGTAAAAAAAGCAATGGCGCCGGTTATTATCTGCATATTGAACCCGGCCAAAGTTTTGCCGGAGGCGGTATATGGATGCCTGAGACTATTGTTCTTGCCAAAATAAGACAGGAAATTGATTATAATTTTAAAGATTTTAAAAAAATAACCGGTAAACCCTTGTTTAAAAAAACTTTTAACAAAGGCGTACAAAGTGAAGAGCGTTTAGTGAGGCCGCCAAAAGGATATGATGAACAAAATCCTGCAATTGAATTTTTAAAAATGAAAAGTTACATTGTAAGTTGTTCTTTTTCGGATTCTGAAGTATTAAGTAAAAATTTTGAAAGCAATGTTGTAAAAACATTTGCTGCCATGAAGCCATTCATTGATTATTTTAACGCAGCTATTGATTAAATAAAAATGGCCAGAGATAAAAATCTCCGGCCTTGCTTACCTCTGAAACCACAAGAAAAATATAAATAAGTTTATTGCTTATTAGTTTTAATAATAATTACACACATTCCTGAACAGTAAAGTTCTGATATTGGGGGTGATTTTAAATAATATTGGAGGAGTTTGTAGAAAACCAAGCAGGCTGTAAAATTAGTCTTTTTTTAATATTCCAAAAATTTATTTTGAAGAACTTTTAAAAATAATTTAAAAAAACGCCACAACCCTTTACTAGTAAGGATTTAGCCATTTTAAATAACTTTA
Source organism: Ferruginibacter sp. (assembly GCA_035425605.1). GTDB lineage: Bacteria > Bacteroidota > Bacteroidia > Chitinophagales > Chitinophagaceae > Ferruginibacter. The sequence goes on along the minus strand of DAOLYC010000148.1, from coordinate 3,899 downwards.
TAAACCACCTCCTACATTGCTTAAAAACCTATAAATGTTAGTTTTGCTCAAAATGTATTAATGGCCAAAATAAAACCTCATAAAAACGGCACAAAAAAAGACGTGATAACCCAAAAAGCTGCGTCTTTATTCAGGTTAAAAGGCTATTCTTCTGCATCTATGAGAGATTTAGCCGAAGAGGTAGGTGTGGAAGCTCCCAGCCTGTACAACCATATTGGCTCCAAAAGCGAAATTTTACAAGCCATTTGTTTTAAAGTTGCCAATGCTTTTACCTTTTATTTGAACAGCATTGAAAATAAACCTGCAAAAAGTGCAACCAAGCTGGAAGCCATTATACGTTTTCATATAAAAATGATGCTTACCAGTTTTGATGAAGTGTATGTAGCCAATCATGAATGGAAACACCTGAAAGAACCTTATCTTAGTAATTTTTTAATACAGCGCAGGGGTTATCAAAAAAGAATGATGGAAATTATTGAAACCGGTATTGCATTGGGCGAGTTAAAGAAAACCAATGCTTACATTTCTGTGTTAACCATTTTATCGGCCGTACGTGGACTTGAGTTTTTGCCCGACCGGAAAAAAAATATCAGCAATGCCGTATTGGAAAACGATATGGTTAATCATTTATTAAAAGGAATAATTAAATAAAGTATGGCAGTTCATTTTCATAAATTAAAAGTAAAGGAAGTAAGAAAAGAAACTCCCGATTGTGTATCAATTGCATTTGACATACCCAATAATATTTTGCCAGATTTTACATTTGATGCAGGCCAAAATATTACAATAAAAAAGGAAATAGACGGAGAAGAAGTTCGTCGTTCGTATTCTATTTGCTCGGCCCCATTTGAAAATGAACTTAGGGTAGCTGTAAAAAAAATTGAAGGAGGAAAATTTTCGGGTTTTGCCAATGATTCTTTAAAAAAAGGCGATACGCTTGATATATTGCCACCTACCGGAAAATTTAATACAAAGCTGGATACAAAAAACGCAAAACAATATCTTGCCTTTGCTGCCGGCAGTGGTATAACACCTATCATATCAATCATAAAAACAACATTACAAACCGAACCTTTAAGTAGTTTTATCCTGGCATTTGGTAACCGTGACCGCCACTCAATTATTTTCTTTGAAGAGCTGGAAGGATTAAAAAACAAATACCTAAGCCGGTTTAATTTTATAAATATATTAAGCCGTGAAAAAACTGATGCCCCGGTAAATTCTGGTAGAATAAATACAGATAAGCTTAAGCAACTTAATAGTCTTATTGATTATAAAAAAACTGATGATTTTTTTATTTGCGGACCTGAGGAAATGATTTTTACTGTTAAGGATTTTTTAGAATTGCAAGGTATAGATAAAAAGAAAATTCATTTTGAACTGTTTACTACGCCGGGGCAAAAACAATCATCCAATGTCAGTCATCATTCGTTAAATAAAAACACAACGCCTTTAAGTAACATTACCGTTAAACTTGATGGAAGAAGTTTTGATTTTAATTTAGGATTTGATGGTGAAACCATTTTGGATGCTGCACTAAAACAAGGTGCCGACCTGCCTTTTGCTTGTAAAGGCGGCGTATGTTGTACCTGTAAAGCAAAGCTGCTTGAAGGCGAAGTGGATATGGAAGTAAACTGGGGCCTCGAACATGAAGAAGTGGAACAGGGATATATTCTCACTTGTCAATCGCATCCCAAAACCGAAAAGGTAGTTGTTGATTTTGATATAAAATAAAACCCCACATCAATAGCTTAACCTTACTCCCGGTAAAATAATGGCTGTATAATTCCGGTTAGTTGTTATTTCATTACGCCTCCCGTGTCCCCGTTGTGCCTTTAATCTTATATGCTGTCCGTTTGTTGCTGTTGTAGAGTTAATATCAACATCTGTTTGTACCCTACCAAGTTTTATAACGCCTTTTGCTATTGTTCCCCTGTTTATAATGGTAACCCCGTTATAAACAACCGGATTACGAACAGTAAATGTAACCGGCAGGTCTGTACGTTCAGGGGAGTTACCCAGGTTATCCTGTAAATACAATTCTACTTCCACTTTAGTGCGTATATAAATGTCTTTAGGTTGCGGCTTTTTCTCTTCTTCCTGCTGCACTACAACTGGTGCAACTTTTTTTATTAAGTCTTTTATTTTAACCGGTATTTTTTTTATCGGTTTTTTCTCTTTGGAGTTATCTTTATTTTCATTGTTTTCATCAACGGGCAATGTTATTTTTCCCCCTTCACCATCTTCGGGAGGTACTGTATTATCTGTTTTTGTTGGTGGTTGTATATATTCTGTTGATGAATTGTCTGAAACGTCAATAGATTTGCCGTCTTTTTTCTGCAAACTATCGGTGTTGTTTTGAGCCAGGTTGCTATTTGATTTGTTTTTAAATATGGCCAGCGAAACAATAAGAAAAAGCAGTAATAATGCAATAGTGATGTATAATTTTTTATTATCCTTATATCCTTCTTTTAATGATTCAACCGTCGATGATTTTGATGCAACTGCTTCCTCACGTGTTTGCATAGTTGCTAGACTGTTTTCCAGCCTTGTAGCGGCTACCGTAGGTTTATTTACTATAGGTGTTAAAGATGGCATGTTTATTTCTGTGTATTGTGGAAATGCTTTTTGTAATGCCTGTTGAAAAGATCTTGCATCTGCAAAACGGTTTGCCGGCTTTCTTTCTATTGCTTTCATAACAATTTCACTAAGCGCCTGTGGTATGGCCGGGTTTACCGATGATAATGGTAGCTTGTTTGGTGGCGTTACCTTTTTATTAAGGATGGCCTGCATCATATTATAATCTGTATCATTTTCAAAAGGCAGTTGCCCTGTTAGTACTTCATATAAGGTAAGTCCCATGGCATAAATATCAGACGCTGCCGATGCATCCTGTCCTTGTATAAGTTCGGGTGCCATGTATTCTATGGTGCCAATAATTTTGTTTACCTGTGTCATCTTTTGCTCACCGGCAATTTTTGCAATACCAAAATCCATAAGCTTTACCGTACCTTCCGGAGTAAGCATAAGGTTAGCCGGTTTAATATCCCGGTGAAAAATATTTTTTTTGTGAGCATGATTAAGCCCTTCTAAGGCTTGTACAAAAACAGGTACTACAAATTGCGGAGGAAGTGTTTTATGTTTTTTCACCAGTTCATCCAGGTTGGTACCTTCCACAAATTCCATCACCATAAAATGGTTGTTTTCCTGCTCCAGAAAATTATAGATAACGGCAATGTTTACGTGCAGCAACTGGGCCAAAACCCTGGCTTCTTTTTTAAACCTTTCTAAAAACTGCGATTGTATGGTTAGTTCCGGGTGAAGCATCTTTAAAGCCACATCTCTGCCAAGCATTGTATCTGTTGCCTTGTAAACCGTTCCCATTCCGCCTTTCCCCAGCAGGGCGGTAATTTCATAGTTAAATATCTTTTGTCCTATCATAATCCTTTTAATTAAATATCTGTTGGCATATCTACGTCCCTGGTTAATTTTAATGATGACTCCTCATTTTTAAAATCAGGTAAGTCAATATCCCTGGTTAGTTTTGTTTCGTTTTGTGTTGCCTTCATTATTTTTTGTGCCAGCGCTACTGTAATATTATCTTTGCCGCCTCTGCGTTTTGCTTCTGCTACAAGATAATTGGCTATTTCCTGTAAATCATCTTTCTGCATGGCATCGGCTAGCTCAGCATCGCTTAAATAATCATGTAACCCATCAGAGCAAAGTAACAACTTATCATTTTCATTAAAAGTTAATTTCATTTTGCCGGTATCTACCCGTAATGTGGGTTTTGTACCCATTGCATTTATAAGTACATTTCTTTGAGGATGCACATCAGCTTCAGCCGCTGTAATATCTCCATTATTTACCAGTTGTTGTACATAGGTATGATCTTCGGT
>DAOLYC010000147.1:0-6122 GCA_035425605.1 Ferruginibacter sp. | reverse complement strand
TGCCATCAAAACTCAGCAGGCCTTCATTATTTGCAAAGTAAACAATCCCGTTCTTATCCTGTTTTATATCCCAGTTCTGCAAGCCGGCTTTATACAACGGTTTGGAATAATTAATAATATCCGGTAAGCCAATTGTATTTTGGCAAAGCACCTGAAAAGGCAAAAAAAATAATAAAAGAAGTAGTCTAACCATTTTACCTGATAGCAAACATGAAGTTAATCAAAATTTTAATGTTGTAGTAATGTAGTAGCAATGTAGTATATAAATCCGGTAATTTATAGCTGATGATGTAGTAATGATGTGGTAAATAATTTTAATACTGTAGTGGTACAAACTATATTTACGATCTGATTTCTTACCATTTTTTTGTTTAACTAAAACGAGCGCTATATGAATTTAAAGATCAGCATGTTGTGTCTGGGTATTTTACTTGGCACATTCTTTCTAAACAAAGCCTTTGGGCAAAACATTACAGTAAATGGTAGTGTAATAAATAAACAAACCGGTAATCCTGTTATAGGAGCAAGTGTTAACCTTCAGGGTACAACAATCTCTACTTCAACCGATGCAACAGGAAATTTTACCATTTCGGTTCCCAAAGGAGGTAAAATAACCATTACCTCTATTAATTATTCACCGGAAACTTTACAGATTAATAAAGAAGAATCTGTTACAGTACTGCTTCAAGAGACAACCACAAGCTTGGATGAAGTGATAGTAATTGGGTATGGTACCCGAAAAATCACAAAAGTATCTGCAGCAATTTCAACAGTTAAAAGTGCCGATATACAAAGATTATCACCGGTTAGAATTGAACAGGCCATACAGGGTTCGGCTTCCGGTGTCAGTGTAATTCAAAGCGGAACTCCCGGTAGCAAACCCACACTTTTTATACGTGGTATTCCGGGTCTTGGATCGAGTCCCTCAGTTATTGTTGATGGTATTCCACAAACACTTGATGATTTAAACTCTATTAATGCAGCCGATATTGAGTCTGTGAGTGTTTTGAAAGATGCAGCCGGTACTGCTATTTATGGTGTAAAAGGTGGTAATGGTGTAATCGTAATCACCACAAAATCAGGCAGGAAAAACCAGCCAACCGAATTTGTATTCAACAGCAGTTATGGTATTCAGCAGGTAATTAGAAAAATGCCTTTATTAAATGCTGCAGAATACGGTGCCATACTAAATGAAGGAAGTACTTTATCGGGGGGAAATATTATTTTTCCAAACCTGTCTACTCTGGGAAAAGGAACCGATTGGCAGGATGAGGTATTTAGGAATGCACCTGAGCAGAACTACAATATATCAGCGAGGGGAGGTTCCGATAAATTAACTTATTTTCTTGGCGGCGGGTATTTAAGCCAGGCGGGTATTGTTGGAGGATATAATAAATCAAGATTCGATCGTATGAATTTTACTACTAATGTAAATTATAGTCTTACCAAAAAACTTAAATTTCTTTTAAATGCTTCTTACCATAATTTAAGCACAAGAGGAGTGCCATCAGATGCTTTTAACGGGGTGTTAGGTAACGCATTGAATTTTGATCCAACTGTTTCTAAATATAACACAGTACCTAATACAATTGGAGAGTTTGGTTTTAGCAACCTGATTACCCAGGAGATTCAAAATCCGCTGACACAATTGAGCAATACCTACAATGAAAATAAAGGTAATAAATTCTATGGTAAGTTTGAATTCCAGTATGATGTACTTAAGAATCTGAAGTTCACTACCCGTTTCGGTTATACAAAATATGATGCAAATTCCAAAACATTCAATCCTTTGCAGTTTTTGGGGCCTAATAATATAGATCCAAACAATACTTTAAATGCTGATGGCACTGTTAAGCCAAACAGGCATAATAGTGTTTCTCATGACAACTATAAGAATCTTAATTACACTTATGAGGCTTTTGCCAATTATGATTTTAAGGTATTTAAAAACCACCGTTTTGAAACTGTTGTCGGAATAGCATTGGGCAAAGAATCTGGCAATCAGCAGGGAGTTTCCCGTGATGATGTACCTTTTAACTCATGGGAGTATGCCGATTATAATGCTGCAACCGGTGTAAACAGTATTATTATAGTTAATGGTCAACCCCAGGTTTATACAGCTATACGGGGTTATTATTTTCAGTACTTCAAAAAAAATGCCTCTGGTTTCTTTAGAATTAATTATGACTATAATGATAAATATCTTGCGTCATTTAGTGGTAGAAGAGATGGATCAACACGTTTTGGAGCCGACAAGCGCTTTGGAAATTTTTATGCAGGTTCACTCGGCTGGGTTGCCAGTAAGGAGAATTTTTTCAAGTCAAAATTCATCAATTTCCTGAAAATAAGGGGTAGTTACGGTGTAACCGGTAGTGATGAAGCCGTAAATACCAATTACGCAGCTTTGTCAACTATACAAACAGATTACCTGGCTTCCCTTTACGGAACGGGTAATACTATTGGATATACTTTTGGAAATGTTTTTGCAAATGGAGCCACTTTAGGTACATATGCCAATCCATTACTTGGTTGGGAAAGTAATACACAGGCAAATGCTGGTTTCGAAATGAATTTTCACAAGAATAAGTTTAATATTTCTGCTGATTATTATTATAAAAAAACAAAAGATTTGTTGTTTACCACAAATTTATCTTCTTACTTAGGTTCAATACCCTCGCCGGTTACCAATATTGGTACTACCAATACAAGCGGTATTGATATTTCTCTGGTTTATAACGAAACCATTGGCAAGGATTTGAAATTAAACAGCACTTTAACTTTCACAACCGTAAAAGGAAAAGTTACCAGTACGGGTGCCAGTGGAGCTATTCCCGGCGGAAATTTCTTCAACGGTCAAAGTCAAAATACAACCTTGTTTGCACCGGGATATGCGCCGGGTGTTTATTTTGGTTACAGAACCGATGGCCTTTTTCAAACCCAGGCAGAAATTGATGCACTTACCTATGTAGACGTAAATGGTAACACGCAAAAAACTTATCCAACTGCAGCTCCGGGAGATATCCGTTATAAAGATCTAAACGGCGATAACATTTTAGATTCAAAGGACCAGGAAGTTATTGGTTCTCCGTTTCCGAAGTTCACTTCCGGTTTATCAGTAAACCTAAACTATAAGAACTTTGATCTTTCAGTATTTGCCTATGCATCGTATGGCAATGATGTGGTTAGGGCATTTGAACGAAATAACAACTTTACGAATAAGTACTCAAGAATATTGGAAAGATGGACTGGCCCCGGTACTACTAATGACGCAAAGAATCCACGTTACAGTTTTACTGATCCAAATAACAATGCCCGTTTTTCTGACAGGTATGTAGAAGATGCCTCTTTTTTAAAGATCAAAAATATTTTATTAGGGTATACGCTGCCTTTTAAAGCAGTTAAAAAAACTTTTAAAACTGTAAGGATTTATGCCCAGGTAAAAAATGCGTTTGTATTTACCAAATACGATGGATTTGATCCAGAAATTGGTGGTAATGGTTTATTAAATACAGGCGTTGACCGTGGTGCTTATCCATTGGCAAGATCATATGCTGTAGGTCTTGAAATTAAATTCTAAAAGTTTAAAAATTAATTATATGAAAAGTATCAAAATTTTCACAATCGTATTATCGTGCATCTTCTTAGGGTCTTGCAAAAAGTGGGTTGATTACAATCCCAGGGAAGACTTTAAAATTACAGACCAGGAGTACCTGAGGTCGGAAAAAGATTACCGGGCCATGGCCGTGGGCTGTTATTCACCATTAACCTGGTTAAACCAACTTGTTTTGATTGGTGATGTTATTACAGATAACTCGGTTACGGGTGGTGAGTCTGCATCAGATCAGCTGGCCCTCCAGCAAATAGATAATTTTACTTTCACTTCAGTTAATTCAACGATTGCCGATCAATGGCAATCTGCATACGAAGGCATTAACCGGGTAAACTATCTTACCCAATACAAAGATCTAAATCTTGCTGGTGAAAACATAACCTTTCCGGGTAAAGATGCGCTTTATGGTGAGACCTATTTTTTAAGGGCATATTATTATTTCACATTGGTAAAAATGTTTGGCGATGTGCCTTTGTTTGTTGACAGACGACTTGGTGTTACAGAAACCAATTCATTAACAAGGTCTCCAAAGGCGGAAGTATACACCCAAATTCAGAAAGACTTAACTGATGCAATAGCCGTATTGCCAATAGTACAAACCGAGCAGGGTAGGGCTACAAAATCTGCAGCCCAGGCACTACTGGGAAAAGTATATCTATACCAGGGAAAGAACACCGAAGCTGCTGCCATGTTGGAGAATGTGATCAATAAATTTAGCCTGGTACCAAATTTTGCTTCTATTTTCCTGCAAAGTGGCGAAAACGGCCCTGAGTCTGTTTTTGAAATTCAGTATTCAAACGGACAAGCTACTTATGATTGGGGACACCCAACCAGGAACCAGGGAAACCTTGTTGTGCAACAGTCGGGTGTCAGGGGATTTTCAGGTATAAACGGGATGCCTTACGCATCAGGCTGGAGTACAAATCTGCCAACATCAAATCTGGCCGGTATTTATGCAGCGGGAGATCAAAGAAAGGATGTAACGATATTCAACGTAGAGGCTTATAAGTTAGCCAACCCGGGTTTTAACATCGTTTACCTGGTAGCACCATACCGTAATACCGGTTTTTACAGTGGTAAATATCAGCCACGTGTGGGTGAGTCATCCGGACAAATAGAGTTAAACTATGGAAATAATTTCAGAACAATCAGGTATGCAGATGTATTGTTAATGGCTGCAGAAGCATACAATAAATCGGGAAATGATATTAAAGCGCAAACCTATGTTAACCTGGTACGCAGGCGTGCATTTGGCAACACAAATAACGATATAACGTCTACAGGCAATACTCTTGGTGATGCAATATTCGCTGAACGCAGGCGGGAATTGGCCATGGAAGGGGAGTACTTTTTTGATCTGGTTAGAACCGGAAAAGCTGCAGTTGCTCTTGCGTCTTTAGGCTTTATATCGGGTAAACATGAACTATTTCCAATACCGCTGGCAGATGTAAATGGCGGTTTAACACAAAACCCCGGCTATTAATCATTAACAATAAAAATAAATTTATGAGAATAATAAAATATTTATTCAGCGCCTGTTGCCTGTTACTGGTTTTGGGTAGTTGTACAAAATCAATAAACGATGACTTATCATTTGTTGATGCTGCCGCTGCACCTGATAAACTTTCTGTATTATTCGATATCACACAGGATAATTCGGGATTGGTAACGATAACGCCTAATGGCGAAGGCGCAATATATTATCTTGTGTATTATGGTGATGCCACCACCACGCCGGTTAATATCGCAGCAGGAAAAAATACAACACATGTTTATGCAGAAGGCGAATATAATGTGAAGATCGTTGGTCATGCAGTTAACGGAAAAACAACCGAACTGGTACAGAAACTGACCGTGTCTTTCCGTGCACCGGAAAACCTGGTGGTGAACCTGGCCATTGACGGAGTAAATAATTTTAAACTGAATGTTTCTGCCACTGCTTTGTATGAAACTTTCTTTAGAGTATTCTGGGGCGATGTTGCCAATGAGCCCGGCCAGTCCTTTTTAGAAGGGCAAACCGTAAGTCATATATATGCAGCTGTTGGCACCTATACCGTCAGGGTAGTGGCATACAGCGGCGGTGCCGCAACCACCACGTATACCACTTTAGTTAATATTGTAGATCCTGTTTTAATACCAATAACCTTCGAGTCACCTACAGTTGATTATACATTTACCAATTTTGGTGGTGGTGTTTCAACAAAAATTGCCAACCCGCAGATGAGTGGCATTAATACCAGTGCCAATGTTGCACGCATGGTGAAAAATGCACCTGAAGTTTGGGCAGGCAGTTTTATAACTGTTGGTACACCAATTGATTTTTCAGCAAATAAAGTTTTCCGGATGAAAGTTTTTTCTCCCAGGGTAGGGGCAAAAGTTTTACTTAAGGTAGAAAACCTGACCAATGGAGGGATATTTTTTGAAAAGGAAGTACTCACAACTATGGCTAATGCCTGGGAAGATATGGCATTCGATTTCAGAACAATTAATACAGGCAATACGTATCAAAAAG
>DAOLYC010000146.1:0-6145 GCA_035425605.1 Ferruginibacter sp. | reverse complement strand
GGTTAAGTGGAAAATGTTTGATGGTAAAATGAGTGAAGGTATTTTATACAAGCCCGAGAATTTTGATCCAAATAAAAAATATCCTGTAATCTTTTATTTTTATGAACGCAATGCAGATGGATTGTTTTCATATAAAGTTCCAGCACCAAGTGCATCAATTGTAAACATACCTTATTTTGTAAGTAACGATTACCTTGTATTTGATCCAAATATTTATTATAAAAACGGCGAACCGGGTAACAGCGCTTATAATAGTGTTGTAAGCGCTGCAAAATATCTTTCAAAAATGCCTTTTGTTGATAGTACCCGTATGGCCATACAAGGACAAAGCTGGGGCGGATACCAGGTTGCTTATTTAGTAACTAAAACAAATATTTTTAGGGCAGCCTGGGCTGGTGCTCCGGTTGCAAATATGACAAGCGCTTATGGCGGCATTCGCTGGGGAAGCGGATTAAACCGACAGTTTCAATACGAACATACACAAAGCCGTATTGGCGCTACTCTTTGGCAACGGCAAGATTTGTATTTAAGAAATTCTCCTTTGTTTTATGCCGATAAAGTAAACACACCTTTGGTAATAATGCATAACGATGCAGATGGCGCCGTACCCTGGTACCAGGGAATTGAATATTTTACTGCATTACGCAGGCTTGGAAAAAAAGTTTGGTTACTTGAATACAATGGCGAAGACCATAACCTGGTTGAAAGAAAAAACAGGAAAGACCTTTCTATACGTTTAGGGCAATTTTTTGATTACTATTTAAAAGATGGTAAACCTGCCAAATGGATAAAAGAAGGTGTGCCAGCAACCGAAAAAGGAAAAGATTGGGGGTTGGGTATCGAGTAACGATTGCTATAAAATCAGTTTGGAAAACAATTAAAAGTACCGCATGAAATTACAGGTTGATGAAACTATCTGTCTAAGGTTTTTGGAAGTAATGGATGCCGAAACTTTGTTGAATTTAGTTAATAAAAACAGGGAATATTTACGGCAATGGCTTACCTGGGTTGACAATATGCAATCTGTTGATAATTTTAAAAATTATATCACTGATTGTAATAAAAGAGCAGCAGATAAATCGGATTTTGGATTTGCCATTTTATTTGATGATAAACTGGTGGGCCGTATTGGATTGCACCATATTAACCATCAAAATAGGATAGGAGAGATTGGTTACTGGCTGGCTGATGGTATGCAAGGTAAAGGCATTGTTACAAAGTGTTGTACTGCAATTATGAAATTGGGATTTACAGAGCTGGGTTTAAATCGTATAGAAATAAAATGTGGCGTTGGCAATTATCGCAGCGTGGCTATTGCCAAAAAATTAAAGTTTAATAAAGAAGGGATTTTGCAACAAGCCGAATGGTTGAATGGAAAATTTATAGACCTTCATTTATATGCACTGCTTAGAGAAGATTGGGTAAAGTACCATATTTAAAGTTATTAAACGATTAAAGACATTTTCCCAACGGCACCCTTTTAAAGAAAATTACGAAGTAAATAATTCTATAGGTACCAATGCCGGTAGCTTTGGAAACAGTATTTGGTTTATTTGTAAAACTAGCTGTTCAATATTTATATCACTTCTATTTGCAAAAATTACCACCAGGTAATTCCGTTCGGGTATAGAGAAACTATACGTCCTAAATCCACCATTACCGCCACTATGGTAAACATAAGCAGGCTGCTGACGAGTGTTTACAAACCAGCCATAGCCATAGCCTAAAGCATCGTGATGGGGAATTGAGTTTTGAATGGAACGAGCCATTACAATATCATGCCGGGTTAAAATTGAAGTATGTTGCAAACCTGTAAACCAGCTTGCATAATCCTTAACTGATGTGTAAATAGCGCCATCGCCTTCTGTTGAAAAGAAAACATGTTCTTCAGCTTGTGATTTAATAAATTGATTGGTGCTGCTATCAAAATCATAACCGGTGGCTGCATTAAATATTTTTTCCTGTTCGTTCCAAACAGTGCTGTGTTGCATATTAAGCTGTTTGAAAATATTTTGACTGATAAATTCCTTATACATTTTACCTGAAATTTTTTCAAGTATCAATCCTGCCAGGCAATAAGCTGTATTGCTATAGCGAAACGAGCTACCCGGCTTAAAATATAAACTGTCTTTGTTTTTGATAGCTTCATAAACCTGTTGTGCATAACCATGTTTTCCTTTTTCAACATGTACATAATCATAATGATCAATAATACCGGAACTATGTGTAAGCAAATGCCTGATGGTTACTTTTTCTGATACCTTTTTATTCATATCAGGGAAAAATTGGCTGATGGTTTGATCCATATTCAGCAATCCTTTTTCTTGCAGGTAAAGTATTCCCGCAGCAGTAAACTGTTTTGTAAGCGAAGCAATATTAAAATTGGTTGTTGGCGATATTTTAATTTTGGTGGCAGTATCGGCTAAACCATACCCATTTGAAAAAATAGTTTTACCATCCTTTACAATTGCTACAGCAATGCCAGGCTTATTTGTAGGAAAAATAGAATCCAGCAAATGATTAACCTTTATTAATGCTGTTTGCCCTTTTGATTGAAGAATTGATGACAGTAATACGGCCAAAATGAAGAATCGCATGATTTAAATTATAAAAAACTTTGCTACTTTTCAAAATAATCTACACCATTAATAAGAATAAAGAAAGCTGCAAAAATATTTTCTTCTCCTATCTGGAATAAAAAATTCTGTATTAGTTCAAAAATCAAATACTCCTGCTAACATCAAAATTTTCTAATTCCTTGCTTACTGCGTTTAAAAATGTAGAACCCAGGGCTCCGTCAATGATGCGGTGGTCGTAGCTTAATGATATATACATCATGTGGCGAATGGCAATGCTATCGCCCTGTGGCGTTTCTATAACCATTGGTCTTTTTTTAATGGCGCCCACCGCCATAATAGCAACCTGTGGCTGATTGATAATTGGCGTACCCATTATACTGCCAAAAGTACCCACATTGGTTAAAGTAAAAGTACCGCCAACAGTGTCATCGGGCCTTAATTTACCGGTACGGGCAGCATTAGCCAGGTTATTCACCTGTTTGGTAAGTCCAGTTAAGTTTAACTGGTCGGCATTTTTTATAACAGGTACTATTAAATTTCCGGATGGCAATGCAGTTGCCATGCCAATGTTAAGATCTTTCTTTACAATAATCTTATCGCCATCTACACTACTGCTAAGCCAAGGATATTTTTTTATACACTTAACGATGGCTTCTATAAATAATGGGGTATAAGTAATTTTTTCTCCTTCACGTTTTTCAAAATCTTTTTTAACTTTTTCTCTCCACAAAACAAGATTGGTAACATCACATTCTGCAAAGCTGGTTACGTGTGGCGATGTGTGTTTACTGTCAACCATGTGTTTGGCTATCAGTTTACGCATACGATCCATTTCAATCACTTCTACATTACCGGTGTACACAGTAGGTAAATTATATGATGCAGCCTGATCGTTATTGTATGCTTTTTGCTGGGTAGCAACTGTGGTAACTTGTGCTGGTGATAATGGTTCTTTAGTTTTTTCACTTACAGTTTTATTGGCTACATAGGCCAGTATATCTTTCTTGCTTACTCTTCCTTCCTGCCCGGTACCAGGGATATTTTCCAGTTCAGCCATGCTTATCCCTTCTTCTTGTGCAATATTTAAAACCAATGGAGAATAAAATCGTATTTTATTACCCGATGGTTGCGGCTTGTTTGTTGTAGATTTTGAATCGGCAGGTTGATAAGGGATTTCTTCTACCACACTGGCATCTTCATATTCTGCTTTTATGGGCGCTACTGGCTGGCTGTTTGAAACTGCAGCATTAGCCCCAACTCTTATTTTAGCAATAACAGTACCAATTGGCACCACATCATTTTCGTTAAATAAAATTTCTTCAATAACACCTTCGGCGGTTGAAGGTACTTCGCTGTCAACTTTATCGGTGGCAATATCTAAAACAGTTTCATCCATTTTAATGGTATCACCCGGTTTTTTGTGCCATTTTAAAATAGTGGCTTCCATAATACTTTCACCCAGCTTAGGCATTACTAAATCAACTAAACTCATAAAATTATTTGTAGTTAGAAATTTGCAAATGAAAATTGAATATATCCCCAAAGGGTATTATCCGCAATCGGGTTCAAAGGTAATTATTTCCTTTTTAAGTTGTATAATCATTAGAAAAGCCAGTGATAAGGTTATTAATTTTCAAGAATAAATTTTCGCAGCATATTTAATGCATTTACTGATGTTAGCTGTATATTCCGCATCCTGTCGTATGGAAAAAATAGTTTTTTTGATATAATTTTTTCTTTATTCCCAACAGCAACCCAAACTGTGCCTACGGGTTTATCGGGCAAGCCACCCTGTGGCCCCATAATACCAGAAACAGCAATCACATAATCCGATTTGATATTCTTTAATGCACCATTTGCCATTTCAACCACTATCTCTTCACTTACAGCTCCCAGTTTTTCCAGATTTTTTTTATTAACCTGTAGCAAATCTTCTTTTGCCTGGTAAGAATAACTGATTACACTGCCTTCATAAAATTTTGATGAACCGGGTATGGTTGTTAACAGGTGAGCAATAAATCCACCCGAGCAACTTTCGGCTGTACATAAAGTTTTTTCTTTTAGCTCCAGAAGTTTACCCACCACATTTTGTATGGGCTCATCAATATCTGTAACTAAATAATCTTTTGTAAGGTTTTTTAAAGTCTCAAATAATTTATCAATTTCATTTTCATTTTTTTCCTTATCAAACCCGGTAGCAGAAAGCCGTAACCTTACCATACCATAATTGGGCAGGTAAGCCAGTTTAATATGTGCAGGTAATGCTTCTTCAAAATCTTTTATCAGCTCTGCCAAAAAACTTTCACCAATACCTGCTGTTAATAATGTTTTATGGCAAATAGAAGGAAAATTAAATTGTTTCAACAGCATGGGAATCACATCATCGGTCATCATACCTTTCATTTCATGTGGTACGCCGGGCATACTTACAAACAATTTATCATTTTTGCTGAAAACCATTCCCGGAGCACTACCACGTTTGTTAATGATAACGGTACACACATCCGGCACTTCGGCCTGTTGTAAATTGCGTTCCAGCAATGGCCGTTTTAATCGGGTGAACATTTTAATCACCCTCTGCCTCGATGCCTCATGAACGACCATGTTTCCATTAAAATATTTGCAAAGCAGATGTTTGGTAATATCATCGGCAGTGGGGCCAAGTCCGCCGGTAATTAAAATGATTTCTGCATGTTTTTGTTCTTCGTCCAATGCTGTCCACAATTCGTTCCATACATCGCCAACTGCTACACGCCTAACTACACGAATACCATCTTTATTAAGTTCTTGTGCCATCCAGGCACTGTTGGTATCAATAACCTGCCCTATTAAAAGTTCATCGCCAATAGTTATGATGGAAGCTTGTATCTGCTGCATGAAGAAATGGTAACGCTAAATGTTTATTGTTTAGTAATTATCTATTACATGAATATGAGAATGAAAGTAGATATTTCAAAATTAATTCTTTTAGTTTTGAATATTAAATTATTTTGATGATGAGATATATTTTGTTTTTAGCTTACTGTTTCATAAGCAGTATTTCCTTTGCACAAAAAATTGATGTTAAATTAGATGATGCAATGAAAAAAATGGAAGCCGATGAACAATTTAAACATGCAAGTATAAGCCTGTTTGTGGTTGATGATAAAACCGGTAAAACTGTTTATGATAAGAATTCGGAACTTGGTTTGGCTACTGCCAGTTGCTTAAAAGTGGTTACCAGCGCTGCTTCTTTTGAATTACTGGGAAAAAATTACAAGTATAAAACATCAATAGGGTATAATGGAGAAGTTATAAATGATACTTTACAGGGAAACCTTTTTATTACCGCATTGGGAGACCCTACACTGGGAAGCTGGAGATGGGAGGAAACAAAAGAAAATGTATTGGGCGCCTGGTTTTTATCCTTGTTAAAACAAAATAAAATTTCTGTTATTTCCGGTGATATTATACTGGATGAATCGAAATGGGAAACCCAGGCTACACCGGGTGGCTGGCCCTGGGAAGATATTGGAAATTATTATGGCGCTGGTGCCCGTGCATTAAACTGGCACGAAAACCAATAC
>DAOLYC010000145.1:0-6205 GCA_035425605.1 Ferruginibacter sp. | reverse complement strand
TGATTTTCCGGCAAGGTTTTCCTTGTCCCATCCGGTGGCTGCAAAAAAACGGTTATAGCTAAGCTGCATATTTTTTTGCTCCCTGTCAATTTGGGTTTCAGTAAATTTATTCCATTGGTAGCCAAAATTTTGTGTGTAATTATCATCTTTCACCAAACGGTAAGCTCCGTTTTTAAAAGGAAAAATTATTTCGCCATTTTGTTCAAGGCCAGATGGTTGTTGCAGAAGAGGGCTAAAAGTAAAGGGGTTTTGTAAAGAAATTGGGGGATTCATCTTTGTTTGAATTTAGGTATTGTTAGTAAGGTTGTGATTGGATTTTTGGTTTAAGTCATGTATAAAACTATTTATTATACCGTTTTAAACGAGATTTAATGCATGATATTGCTTTTATGAACTTAAGAAAAGCAATAAAATTTATGCTATTTCTTCTATTTTATTAATTCCAAAATTAACAGTAACTAAGTATTACAGGTGTAAAAATAGGGATTAAAATTTTTTATATTAATACTTTTGATTGCCGGTTGTTTAAGAAAGCTGCTTTATTGTTACAAAAAATATACTGTTTAAAACTACAATAGTAAATATGCTAATATTCTTTCTTAAAAGCTATAATCTTTATATTGCGCTTGCTTAGCAATTTAGGAAAACCTGTGTTTTTAAACCAAATAAGATTACCACTTGCAGAACATCAGCATCATTGATTATATTTTACTGCCCATTTACCTGTATATTTTTTACCTTATTGTACGCAAAAGATCGGTAAAATATACCGATGCATGGTTACGGAAAGCACTAATTACAGCATTTTTTTTACGGATGTTAGGCTCTGTAGGCTATTCGCTAATGGTACAGTATTATTATGGTTATGGCGATGCCTTTACTTTTTACTATGGAAGTAATTTTTTTAGGGGTCAAATTTTAGAAAACCCGGGCAATATTAAATACCTTTTTAGTAATGCCAAAGAGTTTATGGCCTGGTTTAATGTAGAGGTGGGTGATATAAATTATGCCGGTTATTTTGGTACAGGCTCTAACCTGTTTATTATGAAAATTGCCACCCTGGTTTCATTTTTTTCATTTAACAGTTTCCTCGTTATATCATTGTTTTTTGGTTTATTTTCCTTCGCAGGGCAATGGAAAATGTTTACAGTTTTTAATGAAATCAATATTCAAAAACATCAACGGCTATTAGCCTGGGCAGTATTATACACCCCTTCAATTTGGTTTTGGGGCAGCGGGTTAATGAAGGATTCGATATGCCTGGGCTGCATGGGTTTTATTATATATTTTCTATACAAAATTTTTGTAAAGAAACAAGCCCGGTTGAAAGATTTAGTACTCCTCTTTTTCTTATTGTTTGTGGTAATGCAGATTAAAAGTTATATTATCATAATACTGGGTATTGCATTGGTTACAATAATATTCGCCAATTTAATTGCTTCAATTAAAAATTTTGTTATTCGGGCATTTGTGCTTATGATTTTTCTTTTTTCGATGGCGATTACCGCTTTTTTTACCAACTTTAATGCCCAGGTACAGAGTTTTGCCGAAGAGTATATTTTGCAAATTGATAATTTACATAAAAGTTATGAGGAGTTGCAAAACGCTGTAGAAAACAGCGAAGGAGGAATTGTTAGTATCAATACCAATATCACATTACAGGGTATAATTTTACAAAGCCCCTGGGCAATATTTTCCTGTCTTTACCGGCCTTTCATTTGGGAAAGCAGGAAAATCATAATCTTGTTAACTTCCCTTGAATCGATGCTATTATTTTTTTCTACTTTGTTTGTAATATTTCGTACCGGCTTTTTTAAGGCCTTCAAGTTGTTAATTACCGACAGGTATATCCTATTTTCATTTATTGCAGCTACTCTTTTTGCTTTACTCATTGGCCTTACTACTTTTAATTTTGGCACAATGATCAGGTATAAAATTATCTTATTGCCATTTTATTATTTCTTGCTGGTGAGGTTGTATTGCAATGCTGTTGAAGACAACTCTGAAACAGTGATTAAGTGATTATTTTTTTATTTATTTTTATAATAACCATAAATTAATTAAAAAGAAATCTCAATAAATGAAAATCAATTACTTTTAGCCGAAATTTTTGAGTAACAACCATGAGGTTTTCATCATACAAATAAAATAACCTCAATGCAAATTTTATAGCTTAATTGTGTAAATGAAGAATGAACCCGGCAATAATGGTGTATTTGTAATTTCATTAGACCTCGAATTACTTTGGGGTATTTGGGATGTGGCATCAAAAGATGGCGCATACGGCGAAAATATTAAAGCTGTAAAAAAAGTAATTCCCGCCCTGTTAAGCTTGTTTGAACAGTATAGCATAAAAGCTACATTTGCCACTGTAGGTTTTTTGTTTGCAAAAAACAAAACCGAATTATCAGCTTCATTACCCTCTCAAAAACCCAAATACAGTAACCCTGGTTACAATGTTTATCTAAAAGAAATAAACAGTGTTGGTATTGATGAAACAGATGACCCTTTTCATTTTGGATTTTCATTATTACAATTACTAAAAAACAGTTGTCACGAAATTGGCACTCATACCCATAGCCATTATTACTGCCTGGAAAACGGACAAACAGCAGAAGATTTTGAGGCTGACCTGCTGGCTGCAAAAAAAATTGCCACAGCAAATAATATCAAATTAGAAAGTTTTGTATTTCCCCGTAACCAGGTAAATGAAAATTATTTACAAATTTTGTATAACAACGGTATAAAAGCATACCGGGGCAACCCCACATCGTGGATTTACAAACCACGTAGGTTTGCAGCCGAAATATTATTTATAAGGCTTTGCCGCCTGATTGATGCTTACTTGCCGGTTTCGGGTATGAATGGACATTCCCTTACATCACAAAAAAATAAACCTGTAAATATTGCTGCAAGCCGCTTTATGAAACCCTGGTTTATGCCGCTTAGCTGGCTTGAACCATTAAGGCTTTATCGCATAAAACAGGAAATGACAAATGCAGCAAAAAATAAAAAATTGTATCACTTGTGGTGGCACCCTCATAATTTTGGTAAAAACCTGGATAAGAATATCAAAAATCTAAGCATCTTATTAAACCATTACCAGCAGTTAAATAAAAAATATGGGTTTACCTGTTGCAGTATGCAGGAAGCAGCCTTATTAATTGCAACCAAAAAATAATGCACGCTAAAAAAATTGTTTTTCTGGCTTCTAACACGCAATCATCACGCTGGGTATATAATGCCTTAAAATTTGTTTTACCCATTAATCATGCTATTATTGAGCAACCTGTTTCAAAAATACAATTGTTTAAAAGGCGAATTAAAAAGATTGGAACATTAACAGTATTTGGCCAGGTATTATTTACGCTGATGATTGTTCCCTGGTTAAATTGGAAAGCAAAAAATAGAAGAGCAGAACTTTTAGCAAAATATAGTTTGAATGATAGCCCTTTTGATAAAAAATTATGCAGTTTTGTGCCATCGGTAAACAGTGATGAGTGTTTTAAATTTTTACAAAAACTACAACCAGATATTGTATTGGTAAATGGCACCCGTATCATCTCTAAAAAAATATTACAAAGCGTTAACGCCTCTTTTATAAATATGCATGTTGGCATTACACCCTGGTATAGAGGAGCGCACGGCGGGTATTGGGCTTTGTATAATAATGATGTTGAAAATTTTGGAACAACCATTCATTTGGTAGATGAAGGAGTAGATACCGGGGGAATTTTAAAATATATTTTTGCAACGCCTGGCAAAGCCGATAATTTTACAACCTATCCGGTAATACAGATTGCCGAAGGGATTAAGGCTTTGCCCGAGCTGATAAATGATTTTATAAACAACAATTACACAGTTAGTAAACCAAAAGAAAAAGGCAACCTGTACCAGCAACCTGCAATTTGGCAATATTTTAAAAATAGCACCAGATAAATGAAAAAAGATTATAACAAAAAGGCTTTAGAAAAAATAAAAGGCCCTAACAATAGCATTGATGTTTTTACAAAATTAGATAGCAGTGAAAATATTGACAGTGATGTAGTAAAAGCATTTGGCGAAGAATGGGGAAAATTTGCAGTACATGATGATGAAAGTGTAAGGGAATTGAGAAAAGAATACTTTGACATTGTAGATGAAACAATGGTTAACAGCAATACTTATATGATTGATATTGGCTGTGGCAGTGGGCGATGGACAGATTATTTTACAGACAAAGCTGGTTTTATAGAAGCCATTGACCCAAGCGATGCTGTTTTTGCTGCTGACAATATGCTGGGCAAAAAAAATAATGTTCGTATTACAAAAGCAAGCGTAGATACTATACCGTGGGATGACGAAACTTTTGATTTTGGTATGAGCATTGGCGTATTGCACCACATACCCAATACCAGGCAGGCGCTTATTGATTGCGTAAAAAAAATTAAGAAGGGTGGCTATTTTTATGTGTATTTATATTACCGTTTTGATAATCGTGGTATTGTATTTAAAACAATATTTTATCTCTCTAATTTCATGCGGTTAATCATCTCAAGGCTTCCTGCGGGTATAAAAAAAATTGTATGCGATATTTTAGCAGCTTTAATTTACTGGCCTTTATCACGTTTTGCCGGATTGCTGCACAAATTAAATTTACATAGCCTGGCCAGGAAAATTCCTTTAGAACCTTATTACAATAAACCATTTTATAACCTGCGAAATGATTGCCTGGACCGTTTTGGAACAAAGTTGGAACAAAGGTTTTTAAAATCAGAAATTGAAGAAATGATGATAGCCGCTGGTTTATCGGAAATTAAATTTGGTGAGCATAGCGCCTTTTGGCATGCCATTGGTAAAAAAATATAAACGCTAAACAGGCAGCTTTACATACCAGTCTGCCGTATTCTTTATCATTACCTCGCTGGTAAAATGCGTTTCATATTTTTGCCGGGCTTGTGAGGCAAGTTTATCTCTCATCTCTTTATTATTAAGCAAGTAAATTATTTTTTGAGCTAAAGCATTGCTATCGCATTTTTTTACAAGTATGGCAGTTTTACCATCTTCCATTATTTCGTTACCTGCTGCCGTATTAAATGCAATAACCGGAGTTTGTAATGCAAACGCTTCAATATACACAAGACCAAAGGGTTCAAAAAGCGACGGTAGTATAATAACATCAGAATGAGATATAAAAGAATAAGGGTTTGACTGAAATCCTAAAAAATCTACATGGTTCTGTAACCCAAGTTGGGCAACTTTGTTAATACAATTATTTTTTTCACTTCCTTCACCAATCACCAGCAATTTTATTGTAGGAAAATTTTTTATCACTTCGGGCATTGCATCTAATAAAAAATGATGCCCTTTAAACAATTCTATCCTGCCCACAATTATAATTTGCGGATTGGCTCTTCTGCATTGAGCCTTGCAAGCTTCCTTATTAAATTCATTTATAGTAATGCCATGATGTATATAAGGATATTTTTCTTTTGTGAACCCCAGGTTTATAAAAAGTTCTGCAATAGCATTAGATACACACAGGTTGCTGTTAATCTTGCGCAAAGTAAATTTAGTGATATAATAATAAAGGTCATTCAGTTTCATCTTCATACCTGGTTCGTATTGCTGCAATACTTTTTCCTGGTATCCATGTTTTGAAGAAATTAAATATAGTTTAGGATAAAAAAGTGTTTTTAAAACAGCCGCAATTAAATCTGAATTGAGCAAATGTGAATGAACAATTTTAATTTTATGTTTACGCAAGTACGCATTTATCTTTATTGCTGTAGCAATTATAGAAACCCGGTTTGCAATTATTAATGTAGTTGGTATGCCAAGCGCATTAAGCTGGTTACAATATTCAGTAAATGCAGGCGCTGTTCTCCTGGGCGACACCACAATCAGGTCGCAGTTTATATTAAACTGTTTTAATCCGGGTATTAAATGCTTTACATAATTTTCGGCACCGGAAACAGCTTCTGTATATATAAGATGCAAGATTTTCAATCGGTAAAAATAGCTTTATAGCTTTGCAGCATTTTTTTATTTGAATAATTTTCTTTTGCAAAATTAAAGGCATTGCCAGCTAGTCTATCAGCTAAATCGGGATTATCAATTAAATATATGATTCGGTTGCACAATGCGGATTCGTTTTTTACCTGCACCAACAGCCCTGTCTCATCATTTTTTATCATATTATCCACTCCCAAAACATCTGATGCAA
>DAOLYC010000144.1:0-6226 GCA_035425605.1 Ferruginibacter sp. | reverse complement strand
AGCCATAAGAGATGTAAAAGCAGAAGGTATCAATCCTGCACATTACGATATGCGTTTTGTTAAGCCAATTGACGAAGACATGTTGCATGAAGTTTTCAGTAAATACAATAAAGTAATTACCATTGAAGATGGAACTGTTGTTGGCGGATTTGGATCTGCAGTTTTGGAATTCATGAATGAACATGGTTATAAAGCCGATGTAAAAATAATGGGAATCCCCGACAGGCTTGTTGAACATGGAACGCCTAAGCAATTATATGAAGAAATTGGAATTGATGCCAATGGCATTGCCAATATTTTAAGAGCATTAACCCAAATTGAAGTTGCAATACACAATTAAAAATAATTTATGAGTTTTTTGACCGGGCTTTTTTAAAAGCCCGTTTTTTTTTGGGCCAAACCAAGTAGTATATGTTAAATAAAGTTAAATGAGCATCCTTTTAACAGTCATATAAAAATTTTTGTGGAATTGGTTTCGTTGAGAATCAAAACCAGTAAAATTTGCTGTTATGGCTATCAAAATTATAAGTGTACCTATTGTGCTCTTAATAACCATATCTACCTTTGGATATTATTTATGGTATAAGCCAAAAGTAAATTCAATTATTCATAAAATACCCGTTTCTGTTAATACAAATACAGCAAAAGTAAGCCGAGAAACGCTTACACGATTAAAGCAAAAAGCCTTGTTGGCAAAGTGTTTTATACAGGAGCATAAATACAATAGTAACGTCTGTTTTTTAATTGATATACGCTTGCCTTCGGGTAAATACAGGTTTTTTGTATATAACCTAAATACAGATTCTATAGAAATATCAGGACTGGTTTCGCATGGTAGTGGTTCAATTGGAAAATCCGATGAACTTATTTTTTCTAATATACCAAACAGTAATTGTACTTCTTTGGGAAAATATAAAATAGGGAATGCTTATGAGGGTAAATTTGGTTTAGCGTATAAATTATATGGATTGGATAAAACCAATAGTAATGCCTACGACCGTTTTGTTGTTTTACATGCACTTGAATGTGTGCCCAACAATGAAGTGGCACCCCAGCCTATTTGTGAAAGCCTGGGATGCCCTACGGTTTCACCTGAATTTTTAAAACAAGTGAAACAGTATATAGATAATTCAGAAAAACCAATACTTCTTTGGATATACTACTAAAATTAGTTCATTGGTATTTCAATGGCCATAAGTTCAGCATCTTCAGCAGCCGTTATTGTAAAACTATCAACTTCTGAGATGCCCAAGGCATCTCTTTTATTTAATTGTTGTCCATCTACATGTACTAATCCATTTATATTTACAAGAAATACTCCATTTTTAGTAAACGAATTGTTGTAAGTAATTTCTTTGCCGGCAGTAAGGTTCACTAAAGAAAATTTTGCATCCTGGTTTATCCATAAGGCATTGTCGGCTTCAATGGGCGAAACAACTGTTTGCCATTTATTATTTCTTTCATTTACGTCAAATGTTTTTTGATCGTATCGGGGTTTAATATTTCTTTCTTTAGGAAATACCCAAATTTGAAAAAGTGTTACCGGATCCGTTGCTGATGCATTTGCTTCGGAATGTTGTACACCAGTACCAGCGCTCATTATTTGAACATCGCCTGCTTTTATAACACCCTCGCCGCCTGTACTGTCTTTGTGTTTTAAAGCGCCGGTAAATGGAATAGTTACAATCTCCATATTGTCATGTGGATGAGTATCAAAGGCACCTCCACCAGCAATATAATCGTCATTTAAAACCCTCAATAATCCAAAATGTACTTTAGCAGCATCTCTGTATTGAGCAAAGCTGAAATAATAATTCGGCTTCAGCCAGCCATAATCGGCACTGCCCCTGTCCGCTGCTTTAAATAATAATTTGTTCATGATTTATATTTTAATAGTTTAAAATTAATGTTTAAACATCAAAATTAATACCAAATATAAAAACTGCCAAAAAGTCCAGCAATAAAAAATCCCCAATTTATGGGGATTTTTTATTTAATTAAGTCTTGCTGTTTCCTCATCATCTGGTAATAAACCCTTTACATCTTCCTCTCTGTTTTCGTTCCACTCAACAATAAAATTGTTTCTTCCCTCGCCAGTTAGTAAGCTCATATATCTTAGTTGAACTAATTCAAGCAACGATAGGAATAGGAAGATAGCATGAATACGGTCTTCACATACTTCAAATATTTTTTCAAATGAAACCGTTTTTTGTGTTTTACAGGTATTAAGCATATACTCCCTGCTTTCTTCCATGGTATAATTGTATTGTACCACGGTATGTACCGGTTTAAAATTACGTTCCTGTAATTTGGTAATAACTTTTTCAAATGCTTTCATTAGTTTGAAAAGTGTTACAGTCTGTATCTCCGTTCCTTCACCAGCCTCTTCGCCAATTTTGGCTATTTCCTGCTGTAAGTTTCCACGTTTCATCATAAACATCCTTTCGGCTTCCAGTTCGGCCATTTTTGCTGATGCTTCTTTAAATCTTTTATATTCCAATATCTTATTTATGAGTTCCTGCCTGGGGTCAATCTCATTGCCATCAGCATCAATTTCTTTACGTGGAATAAGCATTTTGGCTTTAATGCGCATGAGTGTGCTGATAAAGAGGATGAACTCACTGCTTAATTCAATATTCAGTTTTTCTGAAGTATGAATAAAATCTAAAAAATCGTTTGTTATTTTAGTGATGGGTATATTATAAATATCAAGTTCATCTCTTTCAATAAAGAATAAAAGCAGGTCAAACGGCCCTTCAAATTGTTCTAATTTAATTTGGTACGATGCAGTATTCAATAGTTTAAATTTATGAAATTAAAAATGCTGTTGTAATAAGCAGCAGCAAATGTATTAATAAGTTGAGACAGTTTTGTTATTACAGCTATGCAACCCGGCTTATGTGGAAAAACTTTATTGAATTATAGTTTAAGTGTTAATCCAAGGCCCAATACCTCTTTCAACTGTGTTTTTTGCAATACATCATCATCATACACAATATCAACACTTACATTTGTAGCCAGCCATTTATTAAATTTCATGGTTACCAGGTTGGTAAAAAAAACATCAATATTTTTTGGGTTTCGTTTATAATTGCTGAAAATGTCTAAACGGCCGGTATAAAATGCCCAATGTGTAATCTTTTTTGTGTATTTGGCTGTAGCAAATGCACCAATCTCGGTATAAGTACTACGGTTTGCCGGTACGCCAAATTTATCTTCGGCATAAAAATCGGTATCATTTTTAATAATAAATCGTATTGTTACTGGCGATATAAAAAACGAGAAACTTTTATCAGGCCTGAAATCGATACCGGGAGAAAGTAATACTTTACCTGGCGATAAAAAGTTAGAAATTTTAGTGCTACCACTGTCGGTATAACTATATCCAGCTAATGTTTGTGTATTAAAATTTGCAAGTAAGGCCACATACCATTGGTTTGAAAACTGCAAACCCAACTTGCTCGTAAGGTCAATCCTGTCATCAACTTTTCTAAAGCGGCCAAAACTGGTTGCATTTTGAAAACCCAGGGCAATATCAAAATAATTATTCCAGGTAACTCTTCCCTTACGGTGATTGATATTGTAATTCAGTAATGTGGTAAAACCTAAAGTATTTTGCTCGCCGCCACCTGCCCAATTACGCAAGGCTCCCTGGTTAACATTAAAAATAAAAGTGCCGTTCTTTTTCCAGCCATCTTTTTCCAAAGGCTTCAACTCCTTAAAGGCTACTTTTTGAAATTCTTTTACGGTTAGGTCTTGTGCGGTTAACTGCATTGCAGTTACAATAAACACAATTACAGCTGATAAGGGTTTTATCATTCGGCAAAATTAAAAAAATACAGCCAGTCATTTGTTAATAGTTTTAGAAAATAAAAAATCCGCAGTAAACAACTGCGGAAAAGAGATAAAGTTGAAAAACTTAAAAACTATTTTTTATTGAAATTATAAGCAAATCCAATACCCATCAGTTGCAGCCATTGTGGCGCAGGGCCTTTTGCAGGATTAATATTCTTTGTATCATCGTCATAAATCATATCCAGGTTAAAAGAAAAATTGATGTACCTGGTTAATTTGGCTGTTAAAGCATTAGTCCAGTATATATCAATGTTCTGTGGTTTTTGCTTGTAGTTGGAGAAGAGGTCTAATCTTGATTTATAAACAAAATTAGCTCCTAGCTTTGCGGTGTAATTTACAGTTACAAATGCTCCCAGTTCATTTTTTGCTTTTTTACCGGGTAATACCCCGTACAAAGGCGCAATTGCACTATCACCAACAATTACCCAGCGCTCAGTTAATGGAGATATGAAAACAGAAAAATTATCATTTGGTTTATAATCAAGGCCTAAAGATAAAAGCACATTTGCAGGAGCAAATGTTTTTGAGATAATGTTTGATGTATCGGCTCCTGCAGTTGTTTTTGAATATGAATATCCGTTTGTGAATTGCGTACGCAAATTAAAAAGGGTTGCTACATTCCATTTAGGTGCTATGGCATATCCGTATTTCGATAACAAGTCTATTCTATCGCTGGCTTTTCGTGAGCCTAAGCTGGTGGTGTTTACAATTCCATAGGCCAGGTCAAGATTATTATCCCAGGAGTGTTTATCTTTTTTATAATATGCAAATACATTGAGGTAAGCATTTAAGGAAAAAGAAAATTTGTCGCCACCGGCACTCCAATTGCTTAATGTGCCCTGGTTGATATTAAGATTAAATAAGCCGCCAAGTTTCCAGGTTTTATGTATGGTGTCTGCTGGGTCTTTTTTAATTGTTTTTGCAGCTTCGTCCTTTAACCCTTTAACGGTGGGGTCTTGGGCCATACATAACCCGGTAATGAAAATAAATAAAATAAAAGTGCATTGCTTTTTCATAAAATACAGATTTAAAAATAAGAAGAAGCATAGAATTCATGCTTTTTCTGTAAAGTGTTAATAATAATTATTTTTTCAGGGAGTCTCTTATTTCCATCAGCAAAGAATCTGTTGATGAAAGAGCAGCCGGTGCGTCTTCCTGCTTTTTTTTCATTTTGTTTATGCCTTTAATAACAAGGAACATTACAAAAGCTACAATGATAAAGTTTATGATGGCAGTTAAAAAATCGCCCCATTTAATATACACAGCTTCGGTAACAATCTTTCCCGAAGCATCGGTAACTGCTGCTTTTAACTCGTACATATTTTTACTTAAATCTGCACCACCTATCATACCTATGATTGGTGAAACTATTCCATCAGTAAAAGATGAAACTACTTTTCCAAAAGCGCCTCCCATAACAAAAGCAACAGCTATATCAACAAGATTGCCTTTCATGGCAAAATCTTTAAATTCTTTAATAAATCCCATAATGAAAAATTTTAAGTGATAAATTCGGGTTGATGTTCTGCTTTGTAAAATTATTACATTATTAAGATATATCGAGCGGTTGATTCAAAGGTTTTATTACTGATTATGTTTTTCCATATAATTAGTACAACTTTGCGAAAATTTTTTATTTGGGCAAAGATTTCTTGAACTGGTTTATTTTTATCCTTCTATCAATAATATGGGGCAGCAGTTTTATAATGATGAAGGAAGGCCTGCTTCATTTATCTGCTTTTCAGGTTGCATCATTACGTATTGTTTTTTCGGGTATAGTTTTATTGCCTACAGCTTTAAAACACTTTAAAAAAATTTCTTCCGATAAATTATGGATTATTTTTCTATCGGGAGTTTTGGGAAGTTTATTACCTGCTTATTTATTTTGTATAGCCGAAACCCGTATTGACGGGGCACTAGCCGGTACGCTCAATTCATTAACACCCATTTTCGTTATTGTTACCGGGGCGCTTTTTTTTAGCTCAAAAACTAATTCAAATAAATTACTGGGCATATTTATAGCTTTTACAGGAAGCATTTTATTATTGTTTAGCAAAGGAAATGTCCTGCAAAGCCAGTATATGGAATATGTGTCTTTTGTTATTATTGCCACAATATGTTATGGGTTTAATGTAAACATGGTGTACAAATACCTGCATCATATAGGTTCGTTGCAAATTGCATCAATTGCTCTTGTTTCAAATGCAATACCTGCAATGGCTGTACTTTATTTCACTGGTTATTTCAACCTGCCATTAACCGATTCAGGCGTACTTTACTCCACAGGTTTTGCAGCTTTGCTGGGTATTTTTGGTACAGCCATCGCATCAATACTATTTTATGTATTGATAAAAAAGGCAGGCGCAATTTT
>DAOLYC010000143.1:0-6240 GCA_035425605.1 Ferruginibacter sp. | reverse complement strand
TTCGAGTAAGTCTAACTCCCTGTGGAGTGAGAATTTCAAAAAATCCTGGGCCTTTTTGGTGATGATCCTTATGCAGGTACCACCCAAATCCATGCATTACATAACGATGCAGGCACCAGGTAAAACCTTCCATTAAAATGAAAGTTCCCAAAGTGATTGCTATGTAAATAATCCAATTCAATAATATTACTTTAAAAATGTTCTTAACAGTAAAAAAAACATCAATTGTATCAAAAGCAAATTTACAGCGAATTTGTTTTGTTTGTTGAATTTTGTAAAATGAAAAATACTTAATAACAGTACACTAACTATAAACCAGCATATATAATTTAATACCGGTATCGATCCATCTACGTTCCAAGACCAATAACCCAATTTTATGGCAACCGGTTCCATCAACCAATCGAAAAATACTGCCAGTGTGGCGCCATCAATTATTACTGATAACGCTTTCATGGCTGCGGGGGTTTTACCCGAATCTGCAGCAACCCGTACTATCATTTTCATAAGCAAGGTATAAACACTAATACCGCAGCAATAAATGATAATAAACCAGTTTATTCCTATCAAAACAGGCACATTCCATATTTTATACCCAAGTGTATCTCCATATTTATAATCACCAAAAAGTATCCCGGTATTAATACCGATGACTTCAACCAGCACGCCGATAATAAAACATGAAATAAAAAAAAGAAGGAAATAAATGTTTTTCTCTTTTTGTGTCCAGATGAGTAATACAAAGGATAGCAATAAATTAAAAGGAGTAGCTGCAAGGAAAAATGTTTTATCAAAATACAATAAGCCCACCAGGCCAATGGTATGGAACAAAACAGCTATGGCTGTTGCAACTTGAAATTTAGTAAGCTGGTTTACCACAATTTTTTTTCTACTTATCAATCAGTATGAACCGGTTTGAAGATACGTTTCCATTTTTGGAAAAGCAATTTTAAACCATTCGGTATATTTTTGAGGATGCGTTTGGATGGAATTTTTTATTTCTTCTATTGATTTAAAACAATAATCGCTTACTTCTTCTGCATCAGGTGCAATGGCTCCATTGTGCCTGCCAATAAAAACATGATCAAACTCATGTTCTGTTAGTCCATTATCAAATGTGGCTTTGTAAACAAAATCAAAAGCTTTATTTAAAGCAACGCAAAATCCCATTTCTTCCTGCAGGCGTGTTTGTGCAGCAATTAAAGTTTCTTCGCCGGGTTTAGGATGGCTGCAACAGGCATTGGTCCATAACCCTGGGCTATGGTATTTTTTATCTGCACGTTTATGCAACAATATTTCGCCTTTATTGTTAAATATAAAAACGCTGAAAGCCCTGTGGAGCAGGGCTTTTTGATGAACTTCCATTTTTTCCATCGTTCCCATTGGCTCATCATGCTCATCTACCAAAATAACATCCATAATTGCGATACGGTTAATATAAATTTAATTGTCGTCTTAATCCGGCTTTTGCCACTATATATGCTTTACCATAATTGGGTATACGTATGCGCTGGTCTAAAATATGAGCTGGGGCAGTACGCTTTATTTTTTTAAACAAGGATAAATAATACTTGTATGCCACATAAACGCCAAACCTTGCTTTAGTTGGCAGATTTAAAATTCCCTCATACGCATTTTCAAAATCAGATGTTATATCTTCTTCAATAAGTTTTTTCATTGAAGGTGTAAAATTTGTAAAATCTACTTCAGGAAAATAAGAACGGTTCAGTTGTTCGTAATCGGCTTTTACATCCCTTAAAAAATTCACCTTTTGAAAAGCGGCTCCCAGCGCCTGTGCAGATGGCTTCAAATCGGAGTATATATTTTTATCTCCTTCGCAAAAAACATATAAACACATCAGGCCAACAACTTCGGCACTTCCATAAATGTATTCTTTATATCCATTGCTGTTGTACTGGGTTTTACTTAAATCCATTTCCATACTGTTGAAAAAAGATTCAATCAGCTCGTACGAAATATTGTATTCTCTAACCGTAATTTGAAAACTGTGTAATATGGGGTTTAGGCTAATTCCCCTGTCAAGGGCTGCATAGGTATCTTTCTTAAATTCTATAAGCAGTTCTTCTTTTTTGTACTGGTGAAAAGTATCCACAATCTCATCGGCAAAGCGTACAAATCCATAAATGTTATAGATGGGTGTTCGCAAATCGGGATGAAGTAATTTAATGGCACTGCTGAATGAAGTACTGTACTTTTCAGTTACCGCCTTACTGCATTGCTGGCTTACATCATGAAAAAGCTTTATCATTACCTGATACAATTTTCTTTTTTAATAAAATAAAGGTTTTAATAAAGGATATTAACTGAAAAACAAGTTAATTATTATTTTTAGTTTTGGTTGTAATGTTTCAATGCTTCCATGGCTACCACCTCTCCGCTTATAAGGCTGGGTGGCACCCCAGGGCCCGGCACTGTTAATTGGCCGGTGTAAAATAAGTTTTTTATTTTAATACTTCTACAAGCAGGCTTTAAATTTGCTGTTTGCATCAAAGTATTTGCTAATCCATAGGCATTTCCCTTAAATGAATTATAATCATTTACGAAATTGCTTACTGAGTAGGTTTTCTTATATATAATTGAATCTTTTATTGTTTGTGCTATAAATTTTTCATAGCGCTGTAGTATTTTTTCAAAGTACATTTCTCTTTTTTCTTCCGTATCACCTTCTAACCCGGCGGCCACGGGTATTAAAAAAAATAAATTTTCGTGGGCGGCAGGGGCTACCGTTTCGTCGGTTACAGAGGGGGCACAAACATAAAACAACGGATCGGTTGGCCATTGCTTAGTTGTATATATCTCTTTTCCGTGAATTTCAAAATCGCTGTCAAAAAAAAGGGAATGGTGTAAAATACCATCAAGTTTTTTGTTTAACCCAACATAGTACAATAAACAGCTTGGCGCCATCACTCTTTTGTTCCAATAGGCATCGCTATATACCCGGTAATTTTGTGGTAAAAGTTTTGTTTCTATAAAATGATAATCGGCTGCACCAATCACTACATCGGCATTATAAGTATTACTAGTTGGTTGCTGTTGATTGTTTGATGTGGCAACTACTGCTTTTGCATTCCCTTTTTCAACGAGTATTTCTGAAACATTGCTGTTAAATATAAATTTAACACCCAATTCTTTGGCCAACGAAAACATACCTTCCACAATTTTATACATACCATCTTGTGGGTACCAGGTGCCTAGTTTTAAATCGGCATAATTCATCAGGCTGTATAAAGCCGGTGTATTTTGAGGTAAGGCTCCCAAAAACAAAACCGGAAACTCTAACAATTGCTGCAGCTTTGGATTTTTAAAATATTTGCTAATGTGTTTTCGCATAGATGTAAACACATCCAGTTTAAAGATGCCTTTTACAAGATCCCAGTCTAAAAATTCGGAATAAGACTGGCCGGGTTTATGCACTAGTTTATGAATACCTACTTCATATTTATATGCCGCTTCATGCATAAATTTATCCAATTTTGCAGCACTGCCTGGTTCAATATTTTCAAAAAACTTTTTCAGCTCTTCGTAATCTGCAGGTATATCCATCTTTTCATCTTTCCAATAAATGCGATAAGTTGGATCTAACCGGTGTAAGCTATAATAATCTGAAACTTTTTTGCCAAAACAATTAAAAAATCGTTCAAACACATCTGGCATCCAATACCAGCTTGGTCCCATATCAAAAGTAAAACCGGCATCTTTAAATTGCCTGGCTCTTCCGCCGGGGGTTGATTGTTTTTCAAGTACACTTACATCCCACCCTGCTTTTGCCATAAAACAAGCAGCAGACAGGCCTGCAAAACCACTTCCTATAATAACAGCTTTTTTCAAAGTGCTAAAATACATTATAGACAGTAACTCACATCAGTGTTATTGGGTATAATTTAAAAAAATTAAAAACGAGATAACTGCTGCTTAAGCAATTTACGGGCAAAATGAATACGGCTTTTAATGGTACCCAGCGGCTCCGAAAGGATATCGGCAACCTCGTGATATTTATAACCTTCTATGTATAATTCAAAAGGAATTTTAAATATTTCGGGTAAATGATAAACAGCTTCTTTAATTTCTT
This sequence comes from Ferruginibacter sp., assembly GCA_035425605.1. GTDB lineage: Bacteria > Bacteroidota > Bacteroidia > Chitinophagales > Chitinophagaceae > Ferruginibacter. The sequence goes on along the minus strand of DAOLYC010000143.1, from coordinate 2,150 downwards.
TTAAAGAAAGATTTGTTTCTGCGGTATTGGCAATGGCAACCTGGCTAAAATCGAGCAAAAACTCTTTGGCAGTACTATTAAAAACTACTTTTTGCTTGGCTGCCCTGCGGTAATTATTTATAAAAATATTTCGCATGATGGTGTAAAGCCATGCTTTAATATTAGTGCCATCATTAAATTTATCTTTATTGGCAAGCGCCTTGTACAATGTTTCCTGAATGAGGTCTTTTGCAGACTCCATATCCCTGGTTAAGGTAATGGCAAATGGTTTAAGGTAGTCTGTATTCCTGATGATTGATTGATTAAATTCTACTGTTGACATATAAAACCGTTTAACTAACTATACGCTAAATTTAAACAATAGGATGCTTTGTAAAAAAACTTTTGTTTAATTTTTTTGTTAATAAATTAAACATCTTGTAATTCAGTGCATTATATATGGGGGAGATGTTTTTTTGAAAAAATAACTGGCTTAGATTTCTGAAACAAAGTCCATTACTTCGGAGAATGATTTTTTGAAAATGATGGGAGCTGTTAGTTTTTTTTGATAAGAATGGGTTAACTGACCCGAAATTACAATGGGTATATCTGTAATTTTATTACTAATGGCAGAAATAAATTTGTCGAAATTGAACTTAGACCCACAAGTGGTTAAATGTGTATATAAGTAATCGGGCTTTTTTAATTTAGCCACATACTCAACATCATCGTTTGAAATACAACAACCCAGGTAAAAGGTGGCTATGCCCCTGCTTTTAAAAAGATAATTTACAAATAACAGGCCCAGTTCATGATATTCTCCTTCCGGTAAAAAAAGCAGTACCGATTTATCACTGCTAACCCTGCTTTCAACTTGTTGAATTCCTACAATTAGTTTTTGCCTTATGATATTTGATACCAGGTGTTCCTGTGCCGGATTTATATGATTGGTTAACCAAAGAATTCCAATCTTATTAAGATATGGAAAAATGATTTGTAATATGGATTTTTCAATGCCTCGTGAAGCGATAAAACTATCTAAGAGATCTTCAAAATTTTTCATATCCAAATCAACCATATACTGGATAAGCGAATTAACAATCCTTTCCTGTTGGGCTTCCGATTGGCTAAGTAAAAGAATTTTCTCTTTCATTTCAACTTCCTTCATCTTATCAATATGAGAAATTTTAAACCCATATTTATTAAGCAATGCCACATTAAGTATTGTTTTTAATTCTTCGTTGCTGTAAAAACGTATATTGGTTTCTGTTCTGGAAGGTTTTAAAAAAGAGTAGCGCTGTTCCCATATACGTATTGTATGTGCTTTTATACCCGATAATTTTTCAAGGTCTTTAATGGTGAACGAGTGCATTTTGCTGTATTTACTATTTTTTAAACAACTATAATTAAAGTTTGTTTACTTAGCTTGTATTTTTTGGCTACCAAATGTAAAATTTTAGGCTAAAAAGTACGTACGGGAAGATCTTTAAAAATTTTGGAGGCTAATTGATTAGCAGGAAAAATAATAGACCAACCGGTAAGAAAGATGATCATAAAATCTGTATAAAGTGTAGCATTTTTTTGATACCATAATTCCAATTGGCCTTTGTATGGATATATAGCTGCATACATAGCTTTAGGATCCTGATTTTGAGAGACCAATTTTTCTTCATCTCTAAAAATTAAAGACCCAATCCCTGTCATTCCGGGTTTACAATTATAAATGATGTCTTGAACATTTTGTGGATACAGTTTAAAACTCACTGCCATCAATGGCCTTGGGCCAACAATACTCATATCGCCTTTAAATACATTGATAATTTGTGGCAATTCGTTCACTTTTGAAATGCGTAAGAACTTACCAAATTTTGTAACCCTGGGGTCGTTACGCAAAGTTATTTCGCCGGTGCCTATATTGGGGCTGTTCTTAAGCATGGTTGCAAACTTCCATATATTGAATTCTTTATTCTTGTACCCCATTCTTTTTTGGAAATAAAAAACTTCATGCTCGCCGGTGAATAATAAAATTATGATTGACAGCAAAAGTATAGGTGACAAAAGAATTAATGCAACTGTTGCAATGAGAAGATCAAAAAGCCTTTTTATAGTTTTATACATATTTTGACAATAAAAAATTTCCGGATTGAAAAATTTGTATTTCAATCAACGGC
>DAOLYC010000142.1:0-6323 GCA_035425605.1 Ferruginibacter sp. | reverse complement strand
TGGTATATCCATCACCATCGAATCATCTGCATGATAAACAACAGGAGCTTCCAGTGCATCTTTTGAAGTACGAAAAGAAAAAGTATCTGTTTTGGTAACAATATTGGTATCGGCATTTACAGGTAATGCCAGTGAGTCATTGGCGGATAAATTCGTTGCCGCATTATTTTTTTTTATTTGTAAAGAATCGGAATTAGATACACTGATTGCAGGATTGCCCTTTAGCGGAATTGTATCAGTAGTTAAAAAACTGTGAAATCCATTTTCAGCAAAAGCATTGGCAGTGTAATACGGCGTTATAGTAAATAACAACAGTATCAATACCAAAAGCAAAATATATTTTGCATTACCTTTGTTTAGTCGGCTCATAATTAAGATTGACAAAAATAGCCATTATAACAGAATGTAAATATGAATAATTACTAACCCCTGATAAACCAGTTGAATATGTTTAGAAAGAAAGTTCCTTTTTTAATATTAATTGCTGCATCGCAATTGTTAATATTAAATAGTTTATTTTCTCAAACTCCAAAATTTATAAGAACCATTGTGGTAGATGCCGGCCATGGTGGCAACCAGGACCCCGGCGCTATTGGTCAATACGAAAACTCATTACAATCGAAGGAAAAAGATGTAACACTGGCCATAAGTTTAAAATTAGTTGAAGAGTTAAAAAAACAACTTCCCGGTGTAAAAATAGTTCCAACCAGAACAACCGATATATATCAAAACGTTAAAGAAAAGGCCAAAATAGCCAATGAAGCTAAAGGCGATCTTTTCTTATGTATTCATGCCGATAGCGGCCCTTTAAAACAAGGGAAACGGCAAACGGGTACCCGTACGGTTACCAAATATAAAACAACTTATAAAGGAAAAGGGAAAAAACGAAAAAGGATACGAACACCATATGAAGTGGAAGAACCAGTGTATGAATATTTTAAAAAGCCGCTTACCAGGAGCGGTACCAGTGTTTGGATATTTGCAGCACATAAAACAAGTGATAAGCTTAAAGCAATTATGGATGGTGAAGAGAACTTTGAAATTGAAACTGGTGGTGTAGATTCGTTAGAAAACAGCCTTGATTTTAAAACTCCCGAAGGAAGAACCATTGCAGCAATTTATGCAAAAAGGTACCAGGAACGTAGCGACCGTTTGGCTACAATTGTGAATGAAGAGATTGAAGCAACAGGCAGGCCTGCGTTAGGTGTAAACCAAAGGCAAAAAGGTATTTGGGTATTGCAGGCCACCAATATGCCAGCAATACTTATAGAAACAGGTTTTATAAATAACCCTGATGATGAAAAATATATTAACAGCGAAAAAGGGCAGCAGGAACTTGCTTCGGCTATTACAGAAGCTGTTAAGCGATACAAGGCCCAGGTAGAAAATACCAATTACACCCCACCTCCGAAAACCGACATGACAGGTAAAAAAATTGATGCCCCACCTGCCGATTTTGAAAAAAGGGAAACAAAGGATTCAAAAGTCATTATAGTTAATAACAGTAAAGTAAAAATAGATTTATACGATGATGGTGAAATTGATAATGATATTGTTACTGTTTATTTTAACAGGACATTGATTTTTGATAAAAAACCATTAACTGCTAACGCACAATCATATACACTAGAGTTAGTGCCGGGCAAAACCAACGAATTGGTTTTATATGCAGATAACCTGGGCAATATACCACCCAATACAGCGCTAATGATTATAACTGATGGAACTGAACGGCATGAAGTGAGGTTATCATCAGATTTGAAAAATAATGCCTCAGTTAGATTTGAATTAAAAAATAATAATTAAATTAGTCCCTGCCTGAACAATACAAAAAGTAATTTACAGACAGAAACACCAAGATGAAAATTTCAAACGAATCAAAAATTGGGGCGCTTACAGCCATAGCCATAACACTACTAATACTTGGCTTTAATTTTTTAAAAGGAAAATCTTTTTTAGATAAGACACATACCCTGTATGCTAAATACAGCAATGTACAGGGGCTGGCCACATCAAATCCTGTAACTATAAACGGTATGCAGGTTGGTACGGTTTACAGAATATCAACAGATAAAAATATGAAAGAAATTTTGGTGAATATGACACTCACCAAAGATGTAAACATACCTGTAAATTCAGTGGCATTAATAAAACCTTCAATATTAGGCACTATCAGTATTGAAATAAAACTGGGCGATGCAACTACATATATTCCTCAAAATGGTACCATTGCTACCGAAAATACAACCGGCATTTTTAATGATGTACTAAGTAAAGTTGATCCTGTACTTACCCAGGTTACCAAAGCAGTAACTTCAATAGATTCTGTTTTACATGCAGTAAACCGTATTTTAGATCCTCATGCAAAAAATAATATTTCGGCAACGCTTGAAAATTTAAACAAAACAACTGCCAACCTTATCACAGCCTCAACTTCGCTAAACGTATTACTAAATACACAATCAGGCGCATTGGCAGGTACTCTTAAAAACCTCAATTCTTTTACAGGCAACCTCGATAAAAATAACGACAAGATTACCAACCTTGTTAGCAACCTGGATAAAACTGCCACTAACTTAAGCCAGTTAGAACTTCAAAAAACATTAACAACCTTAAATACCACCATTGACGATCTAAAATCAACAATTGGTAAATTAAACAGTACAAAAGGCACTGCAGGTTTATTATTGAACGATACCAAACTGTATAATAACCTTACAGCAACTGCTAACAAATTAAATTTGTTGTTAGATGACCTAAAGACAAATCCTAAGCGATATATAAACATTTCGGTATTTGGCAGGAAAAACAAAAACCCGGGGTTAACTGTACCATTACCAGATACCATTAATGCACCTTACCTGAAGCAATAAAAAATTTAACAGCAATAATATGGCTTGTTAACAAATAAATCGACAATTTACAAGCCATCATAAATCAAAACCATTGCGATTGAAGCTTAACACTTGCAAATTCTTATTTTTCTTTTTAGCTTTTTATAGTTCAAAAATTTATGCACAGCAAATTGTAAATAACGCTGCCAATAGCGATACTATCCGCATTATAAAAATAGTACAGGGTAAAACAATGCGGATGATAACAATTGATACGACTACCACGCTTGAAACCATTGCAGGCAATGTAATTATAAAAGAAGGCCTTACCACATTCTATTGCGATAGCGCCACAGTAAACCGCAAAACAAATATCCTTGAGGCTTTTGGCAATATTCATATTAACGATAATGACAGCATACATACTTATGCCCAATACCTAAAATATGTAGGAGCAGAAAGGATTGCTTATTTAAAAAAGAAAGTAAAACTTACCGATAAAAAAGGCACACTTTATACCGATGACCTGGAATATAATTTAAGAACAGGAATTGCCACTTACAAAAATGGTGGCAGAATTACTAACGACAAAACAATATTAACCAGCCTTGATGGTGTGTATTATGCCGATACGAAGGATGTTTATTTTAAAAATAATGTACACCTGAAAGACCCTGACAGGGATATTTGGACTGATAGTTTACAGTATAATCTTAAAACCAATATAGCAAATTTTATTGCACAAACCCGTATTGTTGGTAAAGATGGAAGTATCATCAATACTAAAAGCGGCACATATAATTTAGAAACCGGTGAAGCAATTTTTTTAGACCGATCCGATTTTAGCGACAGTACACGAAGTGGTGTAGCTGATAAAATTGCCTATGATAAAAATAACGGCATATTACAAATGCTGGGAAATGCAAAATTAGTTGACAGTGTAAACAATGTTATTGTATTTGGTGGCGAAGTTTATGCAGACACTAAAATAAATTCCTTTTTAGCAAGCCGCAAACCTGTTATGATTATATTTAGAGATGGCGACAGCACTTATATAGCTGCCGATACACTTTTTTCGGGCTTGCGTAAATACGACAGCCTTGAAAGAAAAGTTAATACATACACAGATACTTTAAGATCTGCAATAGCAGTAAAAGCTAATGATGCCGATTCTTCTATTAGATATTTTTTAGGATTTCATAATGTTCGCATATTTAATGATTCGCTGCAAGCCGTAAGCGACAGCCTTCACTACTCCACCTTAGATTCTACCTTTAAGCTTTTTGGCGAACCGGTGGTTTGGAATCAACAGTCGCAGATAACTGGTGATACACTTTATATGTTTACCCAAAAACAAAAACCAAAACGCCTGTATGTTTTTAACGATGGTATGATTGTTAATAAAACTAAAGAAGGTTTTTTTAACCAAATTGCCGGCCGAACTTTAAATGGATATTTTATTGACGGGAATATTGATTATGTAAGAATTAAAGGAAGTCCCGCAGAAAGTATCTTTTACCCTCAAGATGATGACAGTGCATATATTGGTATGAACCGGAGCAGTGGCGATGTAATTGATGTTTTCTTTGTAAAAAAAGAAGTTAACAAAGTTATTTTTGTAAATGATGTAAATGGCACATTGTATCCTTTTAAAGACATACCTGCCGATAAAAAAGATTTAAAGGGTTTTAAATGGCTTGATAACAAAAGGCCAAAAAACAAACTTGAGCTTTTTGAATAGAGTTTATAAAAAGACATCCCGGTAAAAACCGGGATGTGTGTTTTTATGAAAATAATCCAACCTTAACTTTTCCCTTTTGTTGTTTTTGATACTGTTTTATTGGTTTTATATCGCATGTCTGGTGTACCATCTGCTTTTTTAGGTCCTGAAGTTTTTGCAGTTTTGTTTTCTTTGTAACGCATATCGGCTGTACCATTTGCTTTTAAATGCGTAGTAGTTTTTGCTGCAGAGGCATGTTTAGCAACAGGCTTTGCTGTTGTAGCAACAGCTTTATTAGTTGTAGTAGTTGCTTTTTCAGTAGTTGCAGCCTTTTTCATACTTACTACCTTAGCTTGTTTAGCCGCTACGGGTTTGTCTGTTGTTTTTTTAGCTGTTGTTTGTGCAGTTGCAAGGCCGGCAAAACCCAGCATGAAGCTTAAAGCGATTAATATTTTTTTCATTGTTTATTTTTTTTTGTTTTTTAATTTTTTATAAATGTAATGGCAGTAAAAACAGCAATGTGTTAGGCATTGGTTAATGAGTTTAAAAACAAAGCCCGTTAATAAAAAATTAACAGGCTTTTTAAATTGGAAATATTTTTTGCTATTACTTGAGTTTTGCCAATGCCACTTTTATTTTAGAAAATGCTTTTTCAATATTGTGCATACTGTTGGCAAATGATAGCCTTATACAATCTGGCGCCCCAAAAGCTTTTCCAGTAACTGTTGATACATGAGCCTTGTTTAAAAGGTACATACAAAGATCATCTGCATTTTCAATTGTTTCTTCTCCATCTGATTTACCAAAATAGCTGTTTACCCTGGGAAAAATATAAAAAGCTCCTTGTGGCTCACTGCATTCCAAACCTGGTATTGCTGCAACCAGTTCTAATACCTTTTTCCTGCGTTCGATAAACTCTGCAATCATCAATTCTGTAGGATGCATATTACCGGTTAATGCTGTTATGGCAGCTCTTTGTGTTACCGCATTGGCGCCACTTGTAACCTGCCCTTGTATTTTTTCACAGGCTTTGGCCACTTCTTCATTGGCAGCCATATAACCTAACCTCCAACCGGTCATGGCGTATCCCTTACTTAAGCCGTTAATAATAATAACCCTGTCTTTTATTTCTTCAAATTGAGCTATACTCTCATGCTTGCCTTCATAATTGATATACTCATAAATCTCATCACTCATAATAAAAATACCGGGATGTTTTTTAAAAACACCAGCAAGTGCTTCAAGCTCTGCTTTAGAATAAACCGCCCCACTTGGATTGCAAGGCGATGAAAACATGAACAGTTTTGATTTATCAGTAATGGCAGCTTCCAGTTGTGCAGCAGTTATCTTATACCCGTTTTCTAAAGTTGCATCTATAAACTTAACTGAACCTCCAGCCATTTTTACAATCTCTGAATACGTTACCCAGTATGGAGTTGGTATGATCACTTCATCATCTGTATCAACAAAGGCCATTATTGTATTTGCAATGCTTTGCTTGGCGCCAGTACTTATCACTATTTGGTTGGGATTGTAATGAAGCCCATTATCTCTTTTTAGTTTTGTACAAACTGCTTCTCTTAAATCAAGATAGCCGGCCACGGGTGTATAGTGGCTGTAATTTTCATCAATAGCCTTTTTTGCTGCATCTTTTATGTGTTCGGGTGTATCAAAATCGGGTTCGCCTAAACTGAGGTCGGTAATATCAAATCCTTTTGCCCTTAACTCCCTGCCAAGTTTGGCCATTTTTAAAGTTTCGGGTTCATTAA
>DAOLYC010000141.1:0-6325 GCA_035425605.1 Ferruginibacter sp. | reverse complement strand
TTAGTGAGTTTAGTTTTAAAGTAATGCCTGCAGGTTTTTTTGAACGGGCAGCTTTAATTTCTTTATTTATCAATAGCATTAATTGTTTACGCATACCAGTAGGACTTACCAATAATTTTTTACAGTTGCTTAAGAAATGCATCCTGGTTTTTGGTTGTTCCAGAAAATGGAATATCCTGTTTACATCGGCCATAATATTTCGGTCGCTTGTAAGTAGGCATGTATCGCCATAAATCTTTGCTGTTTGTTCGTTTAAGTTGCCTGTACTTACAAATCCATAGTGTATGGTATGGTTCTTTATCCTTTTTTTTATAAGGCATATTTTTGCATGTACTTTCATATTAGGTACGCCCAGCAGCACTTTTACACCGGCTTCTTCCAACTCTTCCTTCCAGTCGAGGTTTGCTTCTTCATCAAATCTTGCACGCAGCTCAAGCATTACGGTTACTAATTTGCCATTTCTAACGGCATTGGTTAAAGCATTTATAATTTTACTGCGGTTTGCCAGTCGGTAACAGGTAAGTTTTATGCTCACCACATTGGGGTCTATGGCTGCTTCCCTAAGCATATCAATAACACTACTGAAAGAATGATATGGAAAATTGAGCAGTACATCTTTTTTTAAAATAATCTTTGTAACACTGGTTGTATCTTTTAAAGCCGGATGTAAAAAGGGTTTTTTGCGAAGATTTTTTTTAATAAAAACAGATTCGGGAAAACCAATAAAGTCTTTAAAATTGTGAATTCGCCCTCCGGGTATTATGTTGTCTTTATGCTGCAAGCCCATCCGTTTTACCAGGTAAGTAAGTAGGGCAGGGTCAATGTCTTTATCAAAAGAAAACCTAACAGGTTTACCCGATTTTCGGCTTTTTAATCCTTTTTTAATTTTTTGAATAAGTGAAGTTGATACATCATTGTCAATATCTATTTCTGCATCACGGGTTACTTTAATAATGTGCGATGTAAAAGTATCGTACCCAAAAAATGAAAAAATATGGGGTAAGCAAAAACGAATGATATCTTCCAGTAAAATGATATGTTTATCTGTATTGTTTTTTGATGGCAGTATGATAAACCTTGACAAACGCCTGGAAGGAACCGAAACCAATGCAAACTTCTGTGGAATGGATTTATCTTTTTTTGAAAGGCTGCAAGCGAGGTAAATAGATTTATCGTTAAGTACCGGAAAGTTATGGATACTTTCTATCATAAGCGGAATGATATCGCTGCGTACTTCTTCATTAAAATACTCAAGCACAAATGCCTGTTGTTGTTTAGTAAGTTGTTTGTCGTTTAATAAAAATATCTTTTCTTTTTTTAGCTCTCGTAAAATCTCATTCCAAATACGTTCAAATTCATTATTTTGCTCGGCTACTATTTCCTGTATCTCTTTTAAAATGGCGTCGGGCGAAAGTTCCAGGTGCATTTTTATTTTTTTTCCAAATTCAAGCATACGTTTTAAGGTTGCTACCCTTACCCTAAAAAATTCATCCAGGTTATTTGAAAAAATACCCAAAAAACGAATACGCTCCCGTAGTGGCACTGTATCATCAGCAGCTTCCTGTAAAACCCTGTTGTTAAAAGAAAGCCAGCTTATATCCCTGAATATTATTTTTCGTTTATGCAAAATAAATTTATTTAAAAACTACCTTTTGCGAAGCTAAGCTTAACTGATATTGTAACACAACTTGCAATATTAAGTTTGTACGAAATAAAAACTATTTGGTGTTTTTCATTTTTTCAATAATACCAGTTGTAGAAAACCCTTCCAAAATGGGCACAATTTTTACCTCGCCGCCATTGGTCAAAACTTCTTTGGCGCCAACTATTTCATCAATTGTATAATCACCTCCTTTTACCAGTACGTCGGGTAATATATCAGTAATCAAATTCAAGGGAGTATCTTCATTGAAGAGAATAATAGCATCTGTCATTAGTAATGAGGCAAGTAATAATGCTCTTGAATTTTCATTATTTACTGGCCTGTTGTTTCCTTTTAGCCTCTTCACTGAATCATCTGTATTTATGGCTACAATAAGTACATGTCCAAATGAGGCAGCTTCACTCAGTGAAGCAATATGACCCTGGTGTAAAATATCAAAAACTCCATTAGTGAATACAATTTTTTTATTTAGCAGGCGCCATCTTTTTAGTTGATGTTGCAGGTCTTGCAGGTTAAATATTTTTTGAGGAATGTTGCTTACTGATTTCATCTTTTGATTTATTTAGATACGGTAAAATTAGCAAACAGATAAATCCAATAATCAATATCAGTAAAAACTGTGCCGACCATTGCAGCCAGCCATTGGCCGTTCCAAAGCTTGCAGGTATGTTGTAAAGTTGCATAGCTTCCATAACAAAAACAGGGTATAAGCCAATGCCTCCCGGAGTTATAATGGTTGCTACTGTTCCAAAAACCAAAACCGGAAATGCCGACATTACGGGCAGGCTCGAAGTTTCGCTAATTGCAAAAAAGCCTAAATAAGTTCCGCCCAGGTAACAACTCCAGATTAAAACGCTATGAAAGATGAACAACCATTTATTTTTCATCGTTTTTACACTCAATAAACCTATAAGTATGCCTTTAAATATGCCTTTAATTTTTTGTACAAATTTTATATGCCTGAACTTTTTAAAAAGAAATCGCATTAAAAAAAATAACGCAATTAAACACAAAAAAAATATTGAAATATTAATGACAAACGATTGTGTATTTTGCGAAAAAAAATATTTTAAAAAAACTTCTTTGGCGTACCCACCAACAACTTTTGCCTGTGTTAATAGTGCAATGATTACAACTATTAAAAGAGAAAGCATATCAACAGCCCTTTCTACCAATATGGTTCCAACCAATTTATCGGGAGGTACTTTTTCGTATTTGCTTAATATGGTACATTTTAAAACTTCTCCAAGCCTGGGGAAGGCAAAATTGGCCAGGTAACCAATCATTACAGCGCTAAAAGTATTACTCAATTTGGGCGAATACCCCATTGAACCCATTAATATCTGCCACCTGATAGCCCTGCTTAAATGACTTACTGTTAAAATAATAAAAACTGGAATCAGCAGGTAATAGTTTGCCGATTTTAAAGACCTGATGAATTCTAAATAATCTTTGTCGCTTAATTTATGAACACTCCACCATACCAGGAATATACCTGCACCTAAAAATACAATGTATTGCAATATGGTGAATAACCGTTTGTGCATAATGGTTACAAAATACGAAGTGAAAGTGAACTAATTGATTTTAGTTTTTAAATTATTGTAAAAGCATATTGTCGATAAGCCTGACAGAACCTGTAAATGCAGCAATAAGGGCAACAAGTTTTGTTTTGCCATCCCAATCATTAATGATTGTAAGGCTATCAGCAGATGCAATTTCAACATAATCGGGTTTAAATCCTTTTTCAATCAAACGGTTAAATGTTTTTTTCTTCAAATCTGATAAATTGCCGGGTGCAATGTTATTTTTAATATAGGATAGTGCTTTAAAAATTTCAATGGCATTTTTTCTTTCGTCGCTTGTTAACCGCACATTTCTGCTACTTAATGCCAATCCATCTTTTTCCCGCAGGGTAGGGCATATATTTATTATGGTATCAATTTTAGTTAACTCCAGCATTTTTTTTATAACCATACATTGCTGAAAATCTTTTTGGCCCAGGAATAAAAAGTTTGCCGGTATTATTTTTAATAACCTGTAAACCACCTGGCACACACCTTGAAAATGCCCAGGCCGGTATTTACCTTCCAGCACAGTCTCTAAGTATCCAAGGTTATATGTATCATTAACCAAATCAAATTCGGGATATATTTCTGATGCCGAAGGCAGGAATAAAATATCACAACCTGCTTTCTCTAATTTATCTACATCACTTTCAATTGTTATGGGATACTTGTCAAAATCGTTCTTATCATTAAACTGGGTAGGATTTACAAAGATGCTACAAACAGTTATATCGCAATTTTTTTTGGCTGTTTCTAAAAGTGAAATATGCCCCTGGTGAAGAGCGCCCATGGTAGGTATAAAGCCAATTGAAACCCTATTGTATTTCTTTTTAAGAAGGAATTGATTGATGTCGGAAGCGCTTTTAAATAATCTCATGGTTTAAGCAAATGTGTGATATATACTGTGTAGTTTCTGTATTTCCCGAATAATTATCGTAGTTTTGCACTCCCGTTTATAACATATTGAGCAATAAACTACGTGTAAATGAGTACAAAGAAAAGAATTTTATTTATTGCAAATGAGATGTCTCCTTATTTGGAGCTTACCGATTTTGCTGAAATAGTAAATAAGCTGGCTGTAAAAGCAAATGACAGCGGCATGGAAATACGTTGTATTATGCCAAGGTTTGGGACAATAAATGAAAGAAGGCACCGGTTGCACGAAGTTGTACGGTTATCGGGAATTAATGTAACAATTGATAATGATGATTATCCACTGGTGATAAAAGTAGCTTCGCTGCCCAATGCAAGGCTGCAAGTTTATTTTTTAGATAACGAAGATTATTTTAAAAGAAAATCGGTGTTTACAGATGAAAAAGATACCTGGTTTGACGATAATGGTTTAAGAACGGTATTGTTTTGCAAAGGCGCCCTGGAAACAGTTAAAAAATTTGGATGGCCACCAGACATTATTCATTGCAGTGGTTGGATGACAGGCCTGATTCCTATGTTTATAAAAAATGCCTATAAAAAGGAACCTGTATTTAGTAACAGTAAGATTATATATACAATCGGTCAGCAAACTTTTAAAGATAAACTGGGAACCGATTTTTTAAAGATGGCTTCAATAAACGATCATGTTACTAAAAAAGAGTTAGAATCTTTTAAAGAAAACAATAACCTGGCTATGTTTAAGGGAGGAGCCACTTATGCTGATGCAATAACTTTTGGTGCAGAAAAAGTTGATAAGAAGCTTATCGAACTTTTTGCTAAAGTAAAAGGTAAGAAAATATTAAAATACAATGCTGAAAGTGATTTAACAGACTATTTGCAATTGTATGCCGACCTTGCAAAGTAGTTTAACCAAAAGATATTCCATAAAATTATAACTGTGCAAAAACAATTTATACCTTTCGCTGTAACTGCGGTAGTATTATTTTCATTATTAAGCTGGAACTGTACAAAACTCGATACTTCAGACATTGGCGGCGATCAATTACCTACAGTTGATAATGTACATACATTTGCCGATACACTACATATTGCAACTACACAAGGATTATTTAATGATACCACCACGGTAGAACTTTCAAATGATTTTGTATTAGGATCAATTAATAACGACCCACTTTTTGGCAAAACCAATGCCAGCATATATTTTCAATTAAAACCCGATTTTTATCCATATTACTTTGGTAATGCAAAAGATACCATCAGTGGCAGCTCTGATGTTGGTTTGGATTCTATAGTATTATGTTTAAAATATAAAAGCTTTTGGGGAGATAGTTCATTGCCAATACAATTAGAAGTTCGTGAGGTTAATGATTATACTTTTCGGGATTCAATATATAAAGTTCGGGATATAAATTATGCACCAACAACCGGTAGTTTATTGGCAACAGCCAGTGTAGATATACGAAGACTTGCCGACACAGTAAAATACAGCAATGGAAGAGATTACTCAATTAATCTAATCAGGATAAAATTACCAATGAGTTGGGCAAACACTTTATTTAACAGGGATAGTTTAGTGAACAACCCTTCCAATAATGCTTTTTATAATGATTCATTATTCCGTAATTTTTACCATGGGCTAGCAGTTATTCCAGTTAGTGCAACAGCTAATAGTCTTATGTATGTAAACCTGGCAGATACCTCAACCAAATTGGAAGTACATTTTAGAAAAAGAAATAAAGGTATAGTTGATACTACATACCAGGCTTTACATTTAGGAACATACGGCTTGCCACCATCAGCAAAACAGCCTGCCCAGTCTTCAATTGCCAATAAAATAGTACGAGACCGTTCAGGTGCATCCATGAGTTTTCCGACCGCAGATGAGTTGTATTTACAAACAACTCCGGGTTCGTATGTTAATTTAAGTATTCCTGGTTTATCAGGTTTAAGTAATCGTATCATTCATAGAGCAGAACTTGTTATTCAACAAATTCCAAACATCCCCAGCCTTGATGAAGCACTATCTGTTCCATCTTTTTTATATCTTGACTTAAGAGATACCACTTTAACAGAAAATTGGAAACCGATATATTACGATTTAAATTCAGGATTGCCTTATGACCCCGATACGCAATTGGGTTACGGATACCTTCCTTCCACCATTGATTACCTAACATTTGGAGGTTTCAGGAGAGCA
>DAOLYC010000140.1:0-6367 GCA_035425605.1 Ferruginibacter sp. | reverse complement strand
CCTGGTTAAATACCTGATTACCTTAAACTGGAAGGATACCGAAAATAATTTGAAAGATTTTTTTACCGAAGTAGAATGGCTTTTACATGATAAACCAGTAAAAGGATATGATTATTATTATGACCAGGTTGTTTGCAGCGGGGAGCTGATGAGTACATCGCTAATAAGTAATTACCTGAATGAAATTGGTATTAAAAACAAATGGGTTGATGTACGGGACATTGTACGTACCGATGATAATTTCAGGGATGCTTATATTGATTGGGAATTTACCAGCCAAAAAATAAAAACTGAAATTGAGCCATTATTTACAGAAACCGATATTGTAATAACACAAGGTTTTATTGGCGCCACCGATGAAAATGAAAGTACCACACTAGGCAGGGAAGGAAGTGATTTTAGTGCAGCCATATTTGCAAATATTATGAATGCCGAAAGCCAAACAATTTGGAAAGATGTGGAAGCTGTAATGAGTGCCGACCCAAAAGAATTTACCCAGGCAGAGGTTTTACACGAACTTAGTTACAAAGAAGTGGTGGAGATGGCATATTATGGCGCCCAGGTTATACACCCAAAAACCATTAAGCCGCTGCAGAATAAAAATATCCCCTTACATGTTCGATGTTTTTTAAAACCACAGCTTGCAGGCACAGTCATCAGCAATAAAACTGTTCACCACCTGCCGCCTGTAATTGTTCTTAAAAAAAACCAGGTATTAATGCAGTTGAGTACAAAAGATTATTCTTTTGTGGAAGGAAAACCGATGGAGCTGCTGCACGAATTGTTTGCAAAAATAAAATTGCAACCCAACCTGTCGCAAAATGGCGCCATAAGCCTCTTATGCAGTTTTGATGACAAAACGGAAAAGCTTGAAAAACTGTCCCTCGAAGCATCAGAAATATTTGATGTGCAAATTGAAAAAAATCTTACGTTGCTTACCATTAGGCATTATACCAATGAACAGATAACAACATTTACAAAAGGAAAAACAATAGTGCTGGAACAAAAAACACCCGATACTATTCAGGTACTAATGCGTTAATTGATGATATATTCACCTTTTTTATTTACCAGGATAATTGGTAATTGTTTATGTACTTCAAAGTAATCAAAAACTTTTTTTAAATTAAGGATAAACTTATTGATGGCAAGTGTGCTTTTAAAAGATTCGCTAAGGTAATCAACAGATTTTTGTACATTATATTTAACAGGAAATACATGCACAGGAATAAAGTCTTCTCCATTTGCTTTTACATATGCTGCTATCAGGTACAACTCTTCAATAGGTTCATCCTGTATGGCAATACAGCCCGTTGAAACACAATTGCCATGTATATAGATGGCTCCTCCGGGGTGTTCGGCATCGCTCAGTATTTTATCAGAAGCATTAGGATAATTAAGGCCAAGCGCCATGTGATAATTGCTGTTAGAGTTAAATTCATTAATATAGTAAAAACCTTCAGGCACCTGGTAATCACCTTCACTACGTTTGGGGCCGGTGGTTCCGCTTTGCATACATACCTTGTAAGTTTTAAAAAGTTTGAATGAATCTGTCTCATTATTTTTTACCCAAACTTCCAGCAGCCTGTCGTATTTAAAAGACCTGATATAAAGTGATTTGGGTGGCCATATCAATTTCTTCAGTTCAAATTGTTTTTTAATAGAATCGGCCAAACGTTCAACTTTAGTTTCAGGTTTGATGTATGTTTTTTGCGATGTGGAAAAATATGGCTGAGCTTGCAAGCTTATAGATGCAAAAATAAAAAACACTAAACACAGGATATGAAATAAACGTAAATTTTTCATTAAATATAATACAGGGGGTTATCTTTAATGAGTGTAAATTTAAAAAAAAGTATTGAATAATAACTCATTTGGTTTTATTCAATACTTTAAAATGTGTATAACTACTTTAAACGCTGTTTACTATTTCGAAATATGCCATTACAAATTACCCCTGGCATCCTGTTCTCTCTCTAATGCTTCAAACAATGCTTTAAAATTACCTTTGCCAAAACTTTGTGCTCCCTTGCGTTGTATAATTTCAAAAAATAAAGTTGGCCTGTCTTCCAAAGGCTTACTAAAAATCTGTAGCAAGTACCCTTCGTTATCTTTATCAATTAAAATCCCAAGTTTTTGTAAAGGATCCAGGTCTTCATCTATTTTGCCCACACGGTCAAGTACGGTTGCATAATAACTGGCAGGAATTTTTAAAAATTCAATTCCTCTTTTTTGTAATTCAGTTACTGTTTTTACTATGTCGTTTGTTGCAATAGCTACATGTTGTACGCCTTCGCCA
Organism: Ferruginibacter sp.; assembly: GCA_035425605.1. Lineage (GTDB taxonomy): Bacteria > Bacteroidota > Bacteroidia > Chitinophagales > Chitinophagaceae > Ferruginibacter. The sequence goes on along the minus strand of DAOLYC010000140.1, from coordinate 4,068 downwards.
TTATAAAAATCAAGATATTCTTCCACCTGGCTTTTTTTCTTTCCTTCGGCCGGTTCATTAATTGGGAACTTCACAAAACCATTGCCATTACTCATCACTTTACTCATTAAAGCACTGTACTCTGTAGAAATATCGTTATCATCAAAGCTTAATATATTTTTAAAGCCCATCACATCTTCATAAAAGTTAACCCAGGGATTCATTTGGTTCCATCCTACGTTACCAACACAATGGTCAACATACAACAAACCTGTTTCGGTAGGGTTATAATCAGATTCCCATTTTTTAAATCCTGGCATAAAAACACCTTTGTAATTTTTTCGTTCTACAAAAAGATGTACTGTTTCACCATAAGTATGAATACCACTCAATACTACTTCTCCGTCGTCATCCTTTAAAATGGTTGTTTCAAGATATGGTTTACCGCCACGTTTTGTTGTTTCCTCAAATGCACTGGCGGCATCATCTACTTTTAATGCCAGTACTTTTACCCCATCGCCATGTTTATATATATGATCTGCAATGGCATTATCGGTACGTAATGGAGTAGTTAAAACAAATGTTAGTTTATTTTGACGTATCACATAACTTACTTTTTCCTTAATGCCGGTTTCGGGGCCGGCATAGGCCAGCGACTGAAAACCAAATGCTGTTTTATAAAAATGTGCCGCCTGTTTGGCATTGCCCACATAAAATTCTACATAATCAGTGCCATGTAAAGGAAGAAAATCTTTTGTACTATTGGTTGTTAATGAAGCTGCAGTTTTTGTTTGCATGTTGATTAATTTGTAATGAAGAAAATTACTTGTTGTTACCGTAAAACCTACTGGCTAATCCAGTATAACTAAAGCCTGTTGTAAGAGAATTAATTATAGTTTACCGAATCCATTGCAAGCGTAAACATAAGCATCGAATAGTTGTTTCGCTTATCATTAAAGAGTTTATGTGGATAGTCGGGAATCATTACAGCCAAAGGTACAAAAATCCTGAGCTAGTTCAAGTTTCAGATTCTATATTTGCCAAATGAATAAAATAGGCATATTAGGTGGTGGCCAGCTTGGCCGCATGTTATTACAGGCTTCTATCAATTACCCTGTAGAAACATATTTATTGGAAAATGATGAGCATTGTCCTGCAGCCCATTTATGTCATCACTTTACAAAAGGAAATATCAACAACTTTGAAGATGTGTATAATTTTGGAAAAGGACTTGATGCTTTGACCATAGAAATTGAATCGGTAAATGTAGAGGCATTGGAGAAACTTGAAACCGAAGGTGTAAGAATTTACCCTAAAACATCTGCCCTCAGAATCATTAAAGATAAAATCCTGCAAAAAAAATTTTATAAGGCTCATGAAATCCCTACCAGTGCATTTGTCATCACTCAAAACAAGTCTGAACTACATCAACATATAAATTTATTGCCTGCTGCACATAAAATTGCCATGGGTGGATATGATGGCAGAGGTGTGGAGCTGTTGAAAACTAAAGATGACCTTGAAAAAGGTTTTGATGCGCCTTCGGTGCTGGAAAAATTAGTAGCAATAAAAAAAGAAATTGCCGTAATTGTGGCTGTTGATGACAATTACAACAGCGCCATATATCCGCCGGTTGATATGGTTTTCGACAACCGGCTTAATTTGCTCGATTACCAGATAAGCCCAGCGGATCTTCCCCAAAAAACATTATGGAAAGCAGAAGCTGTAGCATTAAAAGTTGTAAAAGATTTAAAAAGTCCGGGTATTTTTGCTGTTGAACTTTTTGTTGATTTTGATGATAATGTTTTTGTAAATGAAACTGCACCTCGAGTTCATAATAGTGGGCACCATACTATTGAAGCCAATTACAGTTCGCAGTTTGATATGTTATGGCGTGTTATGCTAAATTATCCTATGGGTAGTACCGAGCATATTTTGCCAGCAGCTATTGTTAATCTTTTAGGCGAACCCGAAAATAATGGCCCGGCAGTATATGCAGGATTAAAAGAAATTTTATCAATAGATAATGTGTTTGTACATATCTATGGTAAAAAAGAAACAAAACCAGGCCGCAAAATGGGGCATATAACTATCCTTAGCAAAGAAAAACAAGAGCTTATACACCAGGCCAACCGTATAAAACAAACGCTAAAAGTTTTATCTGCCAAATAAACAAGCCCTTATCCTTTATAATCTCCACTCGTAACTTTTTAATCAGCATTTGAACATATTTAATGAACTTAGCTGTTTAAACATTATTAAAATAAAACAGGTTAAAGTGGTTAAGAAAAATTTCAATGCTTTATTATATATTCTCAGCTTAACACTGATTATCATTTCGTGCCAGTCATCAACCAAGGATGAAAAAAAGATGGCAGGCCAGGGAAGTAACAGGCCACCTGCAAAAGTGGAAGCCTATATTGTTTCGGGAAAAGTTTTGGCACAGGATATTGAAATGCCCGGCAGTCTTATACCTGCTGAAGAAACCGAGCTGCATCCCGAAGTATCGGGTAGGGTAACCGGTATTTATTTTAAAGAAGGCAGTTTTGTATCGCAAGGAAGTGTGTTAGTAAAATTATACGATGGCGACTTACAGGCCCAACTCAGTAAATTAAAAGTACAGCTAAAAGTAGCCCAGGAAACTATGGGCCGATATGAAGCCCTTTTAAAAATAAACGGCGTTAGCCAACAAGAATACGAAACCTACAAACTATCTGTAAATAACATACAAGCAGATATTAATATTATACAAACCAGTATTGCCCGAACACAGTTAAGAGCGCCTTTTAGTGGCAAACTGGGTTTACGAAATATCAGTATTGGTGCATATATAACTCCTGCCACCACTATTAGCACTTTACGAAAAGTAAACCAGTTAAAACTTGAGTTTACAGTACCTGAAAAATATGGCAGAAGCATGAAGATTGGCAACACTGTTGATTTTGGAATAGAAAGCAGTGAAAAAAATTACAAAGCAAAAATTATTGCAACAGAAAATAATATATCGGAAGATACCCGAAGCCTTAGAATAAGGGCACTTGTTGATAAGCCTGATGCCAGTTTACTAGCAGGCTCATTTGTAAAAGTTAAGATAGAACTGGGACAAAATGATGCAGCTTTGATGATTCCATCACAGGCAGTAATACCCCGTGCAAGAGATAAGCAGGTTATTGTTTATCGCAGTGGTAACGCTTCAATGGAAACAGTAACCACCGGCATCAGGGATTCGGCTATGGTAGAAATAACATCGGGCTTAAAAGCAGGAGATACGGTTTTAATAACAGGACTGCTTACAACCAAAGATGGTTCAAAAGTTATATTAAGTAAAATAAACAAACCATAAAAGATTTGTAAGTGAATATATCTGAGATAAGTTTACGGCGTCCGGTAATGGCAATGGTACTAAGTATCATTATCATTTTATTTGGCTTAATTGGTTTTAAATTCCTGGGTATAAGGGATTATCCAGCCATTGACCCGCCAAATATAAGTGTACGTACATCATATTCCGGCGCAAACTCCGATATCATCGAATCGCAAATAACAGAGCCACTTGAAAAAGCCATCAACGGTATTGCCGGTGTAAAAAATATCACCTCATCAAGTAACCAGGGTAGCAGTAATATTAATGTGGAGTTTGAGCTAGGCGAAAATCTTGAAGCAGCCGCCAATGATGTACGGGATAAGGTTTCGCAAGCCACACGTTCGCTTCCTCCCGATTTAAATACACCGCCTGTAGTATCAAAAGCCGATGCCAGCGCCGATCCTATTTTGGCTATGACGGTGCAAAGCAACACCCGCAATCAACTGGAAGTAACCGAATATGCTAACAACAACTTGCTGGAAAGGTTGCAAACCATTCCGGGTGTTAGCGGTATATCTATATGGGGCGAAAAAAGATATGCCATGCGTATCTGGTTTAATACAACTCAAATGAATGCTTATAATATCACATTTGCTGATATTCAAACTGCATTGATTAGAGAAAATGTGGAGTTGCCATCCGGAAAAATTTCAGGCGATGCTACCGAACTTTCTGTACGCACTTTTGGAAAAATAAATACCGAAGAAGAATTTAGAAATGTAATT
>DAOLYC010000139.1:0-6371 GCA_035425605.1 Ferruginibacter sp. | reverse complement strand
TCGCCGGTTAGCTGAAAAACTTTTTCACCGGCAAGCATCTCTTTCCATTCAATTTTACGGTTACCATTATATGCTTTTTCCACAGCAGCATCAAAAACTTTTTGAGCCACCTGCCATATTTCGGGGCCAATGCCGTCACCTTCTATAAACGGGATAATGGGATTGTCAGGAACAGACAAACTTCCATTGCTGTTCATTGTTATTTTTTGCGCCATAATATTTTTTTTGGAGCCGGGCTTTTGAATATCTATTGAGCTTCATTGGCGTCGCACTCTTGTACTGTATCTCTTTACTGTGCATTAAGGGTTGCAAATTTACATAAACTAATGCGTAGTTTAAAGCGAAGCCGAAAGGATATTTATGGGTACCATCAATTAAAATTTATTGAACAGTTAAGCCAACTTTCATCTATACTTACAGCAGCATATTTTTTATAAAAATTAATAGCAGGCTCGTTCCAGTCAAGCACTTGCCACATCATACCGCTGTATTTTTTTTCTTTACATTCTTCAATCAATTTATCAAATAATAATTTACCAATACCCTGCCCACGCATTTTTTCGGTAACCAGCAAGTCTTCCAGGTATAGCCTTGTTCCCTTCCAGGTACTGTATCGTATGTACCAAAGTGCAAAACCTTCAACCTTGCCATCCACTTCGGCTACAAAAGCCCACCAAACGGGCTTTTCACCAAATCCACATTGCACAAAATGATCAAATGAAACCGTTACAGCATTCGGCTCTTTTTCATAAACAGCAAGTTCTTGTATAAGTTCCATCATACGTTTGCAATCTTCTTTAACAGCTTTTCTTATTGTTATGGGCATGGTTTAAAATTTTATTACCTCAAAAACTATGGTTAGTTGTAAAATTATGGCAATTGCCAGGCAGCCCATCCAACCCCAAAACCATTTTACCGGGATGGCTAATTTCTTAACACTTAAAAAGTATAATACAATCATAATAATAACGGCAACTATTAATGATCCAATAAAAAACTGTGCATGTGCTTCTTTAAATAATAAAGTAGTAATTGGATAAGGTAAGAGGATAAAAGAACCAACGGTGCAGGTGAATCCAATGTTTTTAATGAAACTCCATTTTTTTTCTGCAAGAAAAAAGTATGCTGCGCCAATTTGTAATCCCCATTTTGCTCCGGCAATACCAATGGATAATATTTTTTGCTGTAAGCTTGTGTACAAAGGGCATGCATCTACAAACCACCAGGTAATACCTGTTGATAAAGCGAAATAAATAAAGGCTACAAAAACATTTTTATTCATATTCATTAATCAGTCAAGCGCTTGTTTTAAATCTGTAATGATATCTTCTATATTTTCTATTCCAACGCTCATGCGTATTAGCCCATCGGAAATGCCATACTGCTCTCTTTTTTCTTTGGGTACACTAAAATGGGTCATGCTTGCAGGGTGGCATATTAATGTATCGCAGGTGCCAAGTGAAACCGCACGGATACACATTTTTAATTTATCTATGAAATTTTTTGCTGCCGTTAGTCCTTCTTTCATTTCGAAACTAAGCATAGCGCCGGGATGCCGCATTTGCTTAGCTGCGGTTTCAAAATCGGGATGCGATGGTAAACCCAGATAATTAACTTTGCTAACCGCAGTATGCTGGTTTAAAAAACGGGCTACTTCCATTGCATTTTTACAATGTCGTTCCATCCTTATTTCCAGTGTTTTTATTCCCTGTGTTAATAAAAAAGCATCAAAGGGGTTGCTGTTTGCGCCTAGCAGTCGGTGCACTTTTGTAATATGCTGATTCATCTGTGCTACATCTTTTCCAACCAAAGCCCCGCCAATAGCTGTACCATGGCCATTTAAAAATTTTGTTGTGCTGTGAAAAACATAATCAACACCATATTTAAAAGGTTGCTGCAGGTATGGGGTAGCAAATGTATTGTCAACGGCTACCAATAAATTTTTTGCTTTTGCCAGTTTGGTTAAAGCATCAATACTAACGCATTGGATAGTAGGATTGGCGGGTGTTTCCAGGTAAAGCATCTTAATTTTATCATCTGCATGAATTGCAGTGGTTGCTAATTCAAGGTTTCTTAAATCTGCCACAATTACATCTATACCCAAAGGAGGTAAAATTTTATCAAGCAGTTCCTGTGTACCGCCATATAAAGAGTAATGTGTTAATACCTTATCACCCGCTTTTAAATTACCAATCATAAGCGTACTAATAGCCGCCATGCCGCTGCTGTGTAAAATTGTTTTTAATTCAATTTCATGCCCATAATTATCGGAAATACCAAAACTTTCAAGCGCTGCAATTTTTTCTTCGGCTTCGGTAATGGTGGGGTTTCCCCAGCGGCTGTATATGTAACCTTTTTCTTCGCCGCTAAATCTTCTCATACCCTGGTCGGCATTATCAAACATATAAGTGCTGCTGGCATAAACAGGTGTTAGGTGAGCATAGTTTGGGTCTTTATGATGGCCGCCATGTATGGCAACCGAGCTAAAGCCACTGTATGATTTTTTTTTATTCTCCATTTGTTAATTGATGATTGTGTAATTAATAATTGATAATTTTAGGGGCTGCATTTACAGAACCAAAAACCAAAAATACACAAAAGCATGAAGGAATTATTACAGCAATATGCCGCTTATAATGTATGGGCAAATAAACAATTGCTTGATGTAATAAATAAATTAAAAGAAGAAGATATTAACCGGGAGATGGTAAGTAGTTTTCCATCCATCTATAAAACCGTGCAGCATTTATGGAAAGCAGAAGAAATATGGTGGCAACGGCTTAAACTGGCTGAACACCCGGAAATACAAAGTGAAACATTTACTGGTTCATTTGCAGCATTAAGCACTCGGTTTTCAAAACAAAATCAACAATGGGTTGAATGGGTAAGTGGGGCAACAGAAAACCAGGTATTACATGTTTTTGCTTATGTACGAAATAAAGAACAAATAAAAATGCCGGTATATCAAATGTTACAACATGTATTTAACCATGCCACTTATCATCGGGGGCAACTGGTTACCATGCTTAGGCAATTAGGTGTAGATAAAATTCCTTCTACAGATTTTTCAGCCTTTTGCCGTAAGAAATAATTTTTTAAATTACTGATTATATACAGAAATATGAGAGTAAGGTTGAGGGTGAATATTTATTTAATTATGATCTATCATCGTTAACCTTACACCATAGCCAATGCGGTATGCGCCACGGCCTGGTGTTGCTGGCTGATATTCTACGTGTAAAAAATTACGGTACACCATACCAATTCCTTTAGCGTATTTTTCGGTACTGTTATTAATTTCAGAATAACTGTTTGGATCGGCAGGATTTCCAATCACTTCATCACTTTCATCAAGCTGATTAACTTTTAAAGTACTGTCTAATGTATATGCGCCAATGGTTAGACTTACATTAACACTATCATAAGTATAATCCCAGTCTTCTAAATACCTGTAATCGGTACCTAAATCAATATAACTATTACCCTTCCATGTGTATTCATCTCTAACAGGTCCTTTTAATTTTATAAAACGCATGTTGTTTTCAACAAACTCCATGGTAAATTCGGTACCTATGGCCATAAAAGTATTGTCGGGTACCCAGGCATTGGCAGGTGTTTTTCGAATGTATCTTATAATACGGTAAGCAGGCCTGCCCAGGTTATCGGTAATTTCAGCATCTACCACATGTTTCACCTGGTAATTCATAATGGTATCTTTGGTACCAAAATTTATAAATACAGTACTATCTAAATTGTAGGTAATATATTTACCAACCTGTAAGGGATAATATTCACTTACTGTATTTGTTTCATAAACCTCTGTAGTTTTTTTACAGGCCGAAAAAATAACAATAGTTAAAACCAGCAGTATAAGCAATTGCTTTCTCATAATTTCAATTATATTACAAATAAAGATACAATTAAACGCCAAAAGGCTGCTCCGATCGTTGGATAATTCCTCCTCCAATCACATCATCAGCTTCATAAAAAACAGCACTTTGGCCTGGGGCTACACCTTTTACAACTTCGTAAAAACGAACATTTATACCATTTTCGTATGTATAAAGGTTACTTAATGCACCCTTATCTTTATATCTTATTTTAGTTGTAGCTTCCATGCCTTCACTAATGCCATCGTATTTTATCCAGTTAAGGCCGGTAACTTTCATCTCAGTTCGATTTAAATCAATTTCATCTCCAATTACAACCGTATTGGTTTCTGGTAAAATTTCAGTAACAAATGCTGGTTTACCTAATGCAATATCCAATCCTTTTCTTTGACCTACTGTATAAAATGGATAGCCTTTATGTTTGCCAAGCACCTTGCCGGTTTTATCAATAAAATTTCCCCCGGCAACCCGTTCTTCCAATCCTTCTACTTTGCGTTTTAAAAAACCACGATAATCGTTATCAGGTACAAAACAAATCTCGTAGCTCTCATTTTTTTTAGCCAGTTCCGGATAACCAAAATCATGTGCCATTTGCCGAATATCTTTTTTATGATAGTAACCTAAAGGCAGTATGGTTCGGCTTAAAAGATCTTGTTGTAATCCCCACAGGGCATAGCTTTGGTCTTTGCTGTCATCAATTCCTTTGCGTATAAAAAAACGTCCATTTGTATGTTGATGTACCTGTGCATAATGCCCGGTGGCAATATACTGGCATCCCAAAGCATCGGCTCTTTTTAATAATGCCCTCCATTTAATATGGGTGTTGCACATTACGCATGGGTTTGGTGTACGGCCGGCAATGTATTCTTCTACAAAATTCTCAATAACAAAATCGCCAAACTCTTCCCGAATATCTAAAATAAAATGCGGAAAACCATGTTGCACGGCTGCCTGACGGGCATCATTAAAACTATCTAAATTGCAACAGCCGGTTTCTTTTTTGCCGGTAGTGCCCACACTGGTAGCATAGTCCCAGGTTTTCATAGTAATGCCCACTACTTCATAACCTTGTTTATGAAGCATTAAAGCAGCTACGGTACTATCAATACCTCCACTCATAGCCATTAAAACTTTTCCTTTTGTACTCATTTTTTTTCTCCTGTGCAAAGATACAAAAAACGGTTTGGGCTTAAATGGCAAACATTTACGGTTTCGGACAATTTTATAATAAGCCCTTAATAACTTTTAACTTTCTACTTTCAACTTTTCATTTACTTTGCAATTATGCAGCAATATTTAGATTTAGTTAAACATATTATAGAAACCGGTACTGATAAAAGCGACCGCACCGGAACCGGTACCCGTAGTGTTTTTGGTTACCAGATGCGATTTAACCTGGTGGATGGTTTTCCGTTGGTTACAACAAAAAAATGCCATTTAAAAAGTATCATTTATGAACTGCTGTGGTTTTTGCAAGGCGATACCAATATCAATTATTTAAAAGAACATAATGTAAAAATTTGGGACGAATGGGCCGATAAAGAAGGTAATTTGGGGCCTGTATATGGAAAACAATGGCGTAGTTGGGCAGGTGCCGATGGCGCAGAGGTTGACCAGGTAAAAGAACTTATCCATACTTTAAAAACAAACCCCGATAGCAGGCGCATGATTATCAGTGCATGGAATGTTGCTGACCTTCCAAAGATGAAACTAATGCCTTGCCATTGCCTTTTTCAATTTTATGTTACACCAGCAAATATTTTAAATGGAGAAACAAAAAGCCGCTTAAGTTGCCAATTGTACCAACGCTCGGCCGATGTTTTTTTGGGAGTACCTTTTAATATTGCATCTTATGCATTATTAACCATGATGATTGCACAGGTTTGTGATATGGAAGCCGGGGAATTTGTTCATTCATTTGGTGATGTACATTTATATAATAATCATTTTGAACAGGCGCAATTGCAGTTAACCAGAACGCCTTTTCCACTGGCAAAAATGAAAATTAATACTGCCATAAAGGATATTTTTAGTTTTACGTTTGAAGATTTTGAACTGCTGAATTACCAATGCCATCCATCAATAAAAGCACCGGTTGCGGTTTAATTTAAAGTAGGCATATTATTTCCCTTAGTTTTTCGTTGTTACATAAGATACCTGTCTTATGAGAATATTTATTACCTCTTTTTCACTTATTTTCTGCTTTTTATGTGCAAGTGCACAGCCAAAACAACATTTACTTTCTGATACGCTTTTAAAAGAGCAAAAAGAAAATGTTATAACAGCATCTACCATAATACAGGTTGAAAACCTGGGAGAAGATATCAATACCTATCATCCCGAAATGCGGCCAACCATTTCGGCCGATGGCAACCTGTTATTTTTTATACGCCAAAACGATCCTGCCAATATCCAATATGCAACTGTACCCAATTCGCAGGATATCTGGTATTCAACCAGGGATAGTTTAGGAAAATGGAA
>DAOLYC010000138.1:0-6393 GCA_035425605.1 Ferruginibacter sp. | reverse complement strand
TATTTAAGGTTTGCCATCTTTATGTGTAAGATAACCAAAACACCACCCAGTTATCTGCTTCACCCATTAGATTTGATTGGCGGAGATATAGTTCCGCAGCTTTCATTTTTTCCGGGCATGAATATTAAAAGCGAAAAAAAATTAAAAGTTTTTGAAATTGCTATCACTATGCTAAAAAAGCATTTTGAAGTATTGCCTATGGAGCAGTTTGCAGTAAAACTTCCAACTCAAAGAAAGGTTATAGAAACTAAAATCAAATAGCAGTATGAAGATTTTTTCTATTGTTGGTGCAAGACCTCAATTTATAAAACTGGCTCCTTTATCTGCCGCACTTATAATGCAACACCAGGAGTTTATTGTTCATACAGGGCAACATTACGATTATGTCATGTCTCAAAAAATATTTGATGACCTTGGTATTCGCAAACCAGATATTCATTTGGAAGTAGGCTCCGGAAATCAAACGGTACAATTAACCGAAATGATGTTAAAGCTGGAATCGGCAATGATAAAAGAAAAGCCTGACCTGGTTATTGTTTTTGGTGATACCAATTCTACGCTTGCAGGTGCGCTTATTTCAGCAAAATTATGCATACCAATTTTACATATTGAAGCAGGCTTACGAAGTTTTAACAGAAGTATGCCCGAAGAAATAAATAGAATTGTTACAGACCATGTTTCAAAATATTTGTTTGCGCCAACACAAACAGCCATTGATAATCTTAAAAATGAAGGGTTGGCAGCAAAAACTTATTTAACAGGCGATATTATGGTTGACACCATGAAAAATAATATTGCCACTGCTCTTAAATTATCTGCAATTCTTGACCGGTTAAAACTGGAAAATAAAACTTTTAGCTTACTTACATTACATCGTCATTATAATGTAGATGATAATACAATACTGGAACACATTTTAACTCAATTAGGACAACTTGGCGAAAGGATTATATTTCCTATGCATCCTCGTACTAAAAAAATGCTTTCTTCAACTTATATAATCCCATCAAATATAGAAGTAATAGAGCCGCTTGGTTATCTTGATTTTATTGCCCTGGAAAATTCTGCTAATCGGATTATAACCGATTCGGGAGGTATTCAAAAAGAAGCCTATATATTAAAGAAACAATGTATTACCTTACGTACCGAAACTGAGTGGGTAGAAACAGTAGAAGAAAAATGGAATTTATTAGTAAATCCTTTATCAAAAAATATTACTGAACAAATAATTGATTTTAAAACTGCATTGGAGCAACACGAAATATTTGGCGCAAATGTTACAGACAAGATGGTTGGCTTCATCAATTCAATAAAGTGAAAATTAAATTTTTGAGGGCAAATAAGAATTAAATATGTTATGAATAAAACATGTTCTTCTTTTGCAGAGTGTAATCAGGAAAAAAAACTTTTACTGGTTAAAAAAGGTTACCCTATTAGAGAATGTACGCATTGTGGTCATCGGTTTACAAAACTCAAAGAATTTGAAGGGCATCTTGATAAAGTTTATTCTGATGAATATTTTTTTGGAGGTAAGGATGGTTATCCGGGCTATTTACAAGAAAAAGATTTATTAATTAAAACAGGATTGAATTATGCTAAAGTAGTTTCAAAATATACCTCACCCGGAAAAATGTTAGATGTTGGTTGTGCAGCAGGTTTTATAATGAAAGGATTTGAACAGAGTGGATGGGATTGTTATGGCGTAGAGCCTAATAATACAATGGCAAATTATGGAAGAAAAGAATTAAATCTTACTATACAAACTGGCAGTTTGGAAGAATATAATACGGATATAAAATTTGACCTGGTAAATCTTATAGAAGTAATAGGAAGTTTATACGACCCCGACAAATCATTAGCATTGATTAATAACATGATGAATACAGGAGGTTTGGTATTGGTTGAATCATGGGACATGAAAAGTATAGTAGCAAAGTTTGCCGGGAAATACTGGCATGAATACTGCCCTCCAAGTGTAATAACATGGTTCTCTGATAAAACTTTAGTACAGATGTTTGCGTATTATGGGTTTCAATTACATGCTAAGGGAAAACCTATAAAAAGAATAAATATTAATCACGGGTTATCGTTATTTGGAGAAAGCTCTCCTAATTTTCCATTAAAAAAACCGATTCTAAAATTTTTTAGTAAAACAATAGGTAAATACAATATGCGTTACCCTGCTGTAGATTTAAAATGGTATCTTTTTAAAAAAATATAATGCCCTCAGGCAAATATTGATAAATGATAACCTTTCAAAATAATTATTTTTAACTCCTATAATATTATGAGTATAGAAACCAAACACTATATTACAGTAATAGCGCCTTGTTATAATGAGGAAGCCATCCTGGAATCAAATATTGCAGTTGTGGTCAATTATCTTCATACCATTGAAAACAAGTATAACTGGGAAGTGGTGATAGTAAATGATGGCAGTAAAGATAAAACCGGTGCAATAGCAGACGAACTTGAAAAAAAATACGATAACGTAAGAGTGTTGCATCATCCTATAAATTTTAACCTGGGTATTGCCTTACAAACTGGATTTCGTAATGCCAAAGGAGATATAATTGTGGTGATAGATATTGACCTTAGTTATTCTGTTGATAATATTGGAAAACTTGCAGATAAACTTGTTGAAAAATCTGCTGATATGGTATTGGCATCTCCTTATATGAAAGGAGGAAAGGTTACAGCCGTTCCACGTTTCAGAAGGATTATGAGTAAATCGGTTAACCGCTTTATGCGTATGGCAGCACAAGATAAATATTACACTTTTACCGGAATGGTGAGGGCTTACCGTACAGATTTTATCCGAAACCTTAATTTAAAAACCAGAGATTACGAGATTAACCCAGAAATTATTTACAAAGGAATGATTTTAAGAGCAAGGATTGAAGAAATTCCTGCTCATTTAGACTGGACGGAACAAAATAAATTTGCTGGTAAAAGGTCTTCAAGCCTTAGAGTGTTAAGGAGTTTTTTTTCGGGTCTTATGTCGGGATTTATTTTTAGGCCTTATATTTTCTTTTTAGGAATAGGAGCTTTATTAATGTTACTCTCACTTTATGAACTGGTATGGCTATTATATAATACTTTATTAGACCTTGCTCACCCCGACCTGACATTACTTGCTGGCAAAGCACCTTCGTTTTCACACAGCTTGGCTTTGCAGTTTCAAAATAGCCCTCACACATTCTTGGTAGGCGGCATAACTTTTATAATCTCCATACAATTTTTAAGTGTTGGATTTTTGTCATTACAGAGCAAAAGATATTTTGAAGAGTTGTTCCACCTTGGAAGTGCTATCAAAAAACAAAAAGAGTAGAAAATAACTTTTAAAATAAAGATATTGATAGTACATAAAGTATGAAATTTTACCAAAACTTGTTTTTTAATAATGACCAACACTAAAATAAATAATATTATTTTTTATAGTTTTTTACTGCTATATGCAACTGGTATTATTTATTTGTGTTTTACATTAAATGTTTGGGAAGACGAAGCTTATACACTAAACACTACTTCACATGGTTTTTTAGAAGTAATCAGGCTGTCTTACACATTTGAAGGACAACCACCTGCTTATTTTCTTTTAATGGCTTTGTGGCGCACTATTAGTTCCGATATTATTTTTGCAAAATTCTTTTCTATTTTATCTATCGGTATTGCTGCATGGTATTTTAATAAGCTGGTATTTGAAATTACAGGTAATAAAAATAACCGGTGGATGTTGGCAATCTTTTTAATAAATCCGTTTACTGTTTGGGCAGCACTTGAGATACGGCTATATGCCTTTATGATTTTATTAAGTGTGCTTGCAATTTATTACTTCATTAAATATTTTAAATACAATTCAAAACAAGCGCTATATACATTTTTAGTTATTGCACTTGTTGGTGCATACACCCAATACTTTTTTACACTTCTAGTTGCTTCGCTTGCCTTTTCACTTTTACTTTATAAAGGGTGGAAATACTTTTTTACATTTTGCCTTTACTTATTACCGGTGGTGGTGCTTTTTTTGCCCAACTTTACATACATTAATGCCGAGGTGCACATGCACCAACAAACTACCGCTTCAATTCCTTTTTTACAAACTATTAGTGATGTATTTCGTGCGGCACAAAATTTTTTATTGGCATTGCAATTAGCCCCTTTTGGCAGATGGGGCAGGTGGTTAATAAAAAGCATAGTAGTTATAAGCCTGTGTTTTGCTTATTATACAATATATAAAAACCGAAACAATAAGCAGTCAGATTTTTTTAAGATACTTAATACTTATATGCTGGCTACAGGCATATTATTTATTTTATATTGTACAGTTTTTGCATTAAAGCAGTTAACATTTGCAGGAAGGTACCTGGCAATTGTATTTCCGTTAATCATTTTATTATACGTATTACTTGGCCAATTAAAACCGGTTTTACACAAAGGTATATTTGTAAGTTGTATGTTTTATTTTGCTTTTTTGGTTTACAATTATTATAAAATTCCAGTAAAAGATATTGATTATAAAAATTTAGCAGGCTTTGTTCAAAATATAGAAAGCCCTAAGGAACCAATTGTTTTTTACAGCAGCCAATTGGCGCTCCCATTTTTATATTATTATAAGGGAGCCCATGATATAATTCCGTTGCCTAATGCCCTTACTTTCGACAGTAATTATATATCAAATGTTAGTGACACATTGGTTTTAAAAACATCCTTACTACAAAAAGTACAAAATGCCAGTTCGTTTTTGTTTGTAAGCAATGATTATGATTCGATACAATTGAATAGAAATATGAACAGGCCTATGATAGACAGTTTCCTAAACGGGCATTATAACCAGGTGTTTGATACTTTATATTATGGGCGCAGTAAAACCAAATATTTACGCATAAGACGATTTGCTCAAAAATAGCATACAGAAATTAGTAAAACTTATTAAATATTTTATAATAGATATTATTCTTTTACTAATTTAATATTATACAATTTGCCATCACACTCAATTCTTAAAATGTAAATAGCTTTACTTAAAATGGTATTGCCTGTTTCTATCTCCACCAGCCTTGTTGAAGGTTTGTTTATCATTTTATTAAGTACTTGCTTTCCATTCATATCTACCAATGATAATGTTATTTCGCTTTGAGGTATTTTTGCAAAACGAATAGATATTTTATTACTAAATGGATTGGTTACAGAAATTATGGATTGCTGTAGTTCGTTGGTTTTAATAACTACCACGTTACTTTGTTTAAACTTTCCATCATTATCTACCATTTTAAGTCTGTAATAATTTATATCAGCAATATCAGCATCCTGGTACGAGTATTTTTTTTCTGAAGTACTGTAACCTGCGGCAGGAACAGTGTGCAGCAAATTATAAGTAATACCATCCAGCGACTTTTCAATTTCAAATTGTTTACTGTTATATTCTGCAGATGTACTCCATTGCAGCAATACTTTTTTATTTTGTAATGACCCTGTAAAATCAAGTAGCGTTATGGGCACTACACCTACCGGACTTCTTTTAACTGCAAAATATTCCTGGTGAAACCAGGCACGTGTGGTGCTGTTAAAAGGGCTTGGGTATTTATCAAGTATCAAACTCCAGCCATAAGAGCAAAATGCAGCCGCTGAATTTTCCATATCTCCATTACTTAAGTTATCAGGTTTAGATGAAGAATAATCAAAAACAAATTCATTTATACCTATTGCCAGTTGAGGCATAACAGCTTCTTGTGCAGCGGTGGATGAGTAGATATGATCTGAATGATCTCCGGGATTATAGATATTATCAAGGCTTGATGTATTCAGATAAAATTGAGGATCACCTGCTCTTTCGGAAAGAATAATTGCAAAAATCGTATTTGTAAGTTCATTCCATGTATATGTATTTGCTCCATCAATGGAAGTGATAGTTGATATTATACCCTGTTTCAATTTCATTAATGACTGATTAGAAGTAGCTGGAAATCCTGCGCCATTAAAACCTCCGTCGGGCAATCTTAAAAAATAATTTACAATTTCCCCAGCGCCTGATGGATCGCCATAGTCGTATTTAACCAGGTTTTTGCTGTTTATTATAACATTTTGAGCTACAGGAATAGCATAAGAAAAAGGATAATTTGCAGTATAGGAAAAATCGGAAACAGTTTTTGAAGAAAATACAGCGCCTCTTTCCTTTGCAAGATAATAAGCAGTTGGCGATCCGTTAAATGAACCGGTTCCATAACCTTCATCGCCGGCGGTAAGTGTTATCAGTATAACTTTTCCTCCTGTAAACAAGTCGCCTGAAATTTTTTTGCACATAAATAATTGCCAGTCATCTTCATCGGCCTGTACAAAAAAAGAAACTTGCGGTTGCGCCTGTGCTTTAATAGCTGCCGTACAAATCAATAT
>DAOLYC010000137.1:0-6499 GCA_035425605.1 Ferruginibacter sp. | reverse complement strand
AGGGGATTTTGTAGTAAATATTTTATAAAAGAAAGAGCGCCTTTGTATGCCGAACGATTTGCACGCCGTGGCGATATTACTGTTGCTCAATCAACTGCTGTATTTAATGAATTAAAAAGCAAAGGTTTTTTAGATAGTAAAAATTATTTTATTGGTTTTTCTGATGTGCTTTTAACAGCCTACCAGGCAAACCCTACATCTTTTCCTGAGTTAAACAGCCTAACAATTTTACAAAGGTTATTTGTTAATGAGCAAATTGATATCTCTGTATCCGATCATCATATTTACAGCGATTACAACAAAGCAACAATTAAATTTTTAAATACGCAGTGTTTGTAGTTTTATAAATTAGCTGCCATAAGTAATTTGAATACTACATTCAGTTCAATAATGTATTTTTGTTGAATATACATTATATGAACAGACCCATCAGAGTATTAGTTGCCAAAGTTGGATTAGACGGCCACGACCGTGGCGCCAAAGTAATTGCTACTGCCTTACGGGATGCAGGAATGGAAGTTATTTATACCGGCTTGCGTCAAACTCCCGAAATGGTTGTAAATGCTGCCCTGCAGGAAGATGTGGATGCCATTGGTATAAGTATATTAAGCAGTGCACACAATACTGTTTTTCCAAAAATTATTGCTTTAATGAAAGAAAAAAAAATGGATGATGTACTGTTAACGGGTGGCGGCATTATACCCGAAGAAGATATGAAAGCCCTTAATAAAATGGGTGTAGGTAAACTTTTTGCTCCCGGTGCCACCACTGCAGAAATTGCAGACTATATAACCGACTGGGTAAAGAAAAACAGAAATTTTTAATACTGTTTTTAGATAAGTAAAAGCCTCCGTTAAAGCCGGGGGCAACTTACTGATTTCATAACTTTGTATTTAAAGTTTATCACTAAAGTTTTATTATATAAGAATCAAATTAATTCAAAAGTTTAAAGCAAATCACAACTGATTAAGTTAGCGCTTGTAATACCTACTATTTCACCGAATGATTTTAATGTTACTTTACCATTTGCCCGGTTACCTAATATCCTGTGCATTACAAAAGTGAAGCGTTCGGTAATCTGCCAACTGAAATATTTTTTATCGGTTACATTAAGCATTGATTTATTTTTTACCGTTTTTTTCTACAGTTAGCATTTTTATCAATATCATCACCTTGCGGATTTGTAAATCTTATTTCATTCCACTGTTCTTTTGTAAGACATCCTGCATCTGAATAAAGATCCGGATTGCTACCAAATCCCTTACATTCATAGCAAGTGATTTTATCTACTTTGTGGCATTCTGTGAGGGAAACTATAATGGTTACAGATAGTATTATGGAAAAAAAATGTTTCATTGTTTTAAAAATTTATGACCAATTTATTTTATTTTAAAATCAGACTTAGGTTGATACGACCTTTTTAAATATTCAATATAATCAGCCAAATCAACTATTTTAAATTGTTTATTTAACTTAACATATCCGGTATCGGTTACAACAGACTTATTCATCCTGTCATATTCAAATAAAAATTTCACCTCATAAAAAACAGGGTTAATGCTATCTTTAGTTTCGGCTATCTTTAATAATGATTTAATATCATTAGCCATCAATGAATCCTGTCTTGATAATTCTTTAATCTCTTTCAAAGTATTATCAGCCTCGTTTTGGTGATCGTTATATAGTTCCTTGGATATTCCAGAGGATAAGTTTCTCATTCGTAGATGATATTCATATTTGTCGAGCAAATTCTTACCTTTCTCTTTCATCTCTTCAAACTGAGAACCTATAAGTCTTGAATAATGATAAAAAATTTCACTTTCTGAAAGAGTATCAATATTAAGAACCTCTATTTTTTGCAAAGTAGCAGTATTGTCTATTTCTTTAAGTTTCGATTTAAAATATACCTCTAAATTATCTTTATTTAATTTATCTTTTAAATCATGCAGTTTGCATGATACAAGGGAAATAATGTATAGTAAAACAAAAATTTTTCTCACTGTCTTAAATTTTAATTATTGTCTAATTCTTCAATAATTTCTTTATCTACTCCCTGTTTCTCTGCAATTTTAGAAAGTAGTTGAATGATTGTTTTTAAATGCTTATCACGTTTATTTACTCTTACAGCAGTAGAAACAGTTACTCCTGTTGTAAAAGTACTAAGTTAATTCAAAAGTTGAAATCAAATCACAACCAAATTAATTTTTTCGTATTCTTTTTCATCAATCATCATTCTTATCTTGATGTTTAAAATAGTAGCACCAATTGTTTATTTGCTATTTTTGGTAAAAATATTTTTATGTACAATACCATTCTTACCAGTTTAGAAAACGGAATTTTAACCATAACCATTAACCGCCCCGATAAACTAAATGCATTGAACAAAGATGTATTTACCGATTTAAACAATGTGGTTGATGAAATAAATAATTCAGCGGCTATTCAATCGGCTATCATTACAGGTGCAGGCCCAAAAGCTTTTGTGGCTGGCGCCGATATTACCGAGTTTAGCGGATTAAATAAAGAACAGGCTATGGCTTTGGCTAAACGTGGCCAGGATATTTTTTTTAAAATTGAAAACAGCGCTAAACCTATAGTGGCAGCCGTAAATGGTTTTGCATTGGGTGGCGGTTGCGAACTGGCTATGGCTTGCCATTTTAGGCTGGCCAGCGAAAATGCAAAGTTTGGCCAACCCGAAGTAAACCTTGGTTTAATACCGGGCTATGGCGGTACACAAAGGCTGGTACAGCATATTGGTAAAGGCAAAGCAATGGAACTGTTAATGAGCGCTCACATGATAGATGCTAACGAAGCCAAACAACTTGGCCTGGTTAATTATGTTACTACTGCAGAAACCTTATTGGAGCATACAAAAAATATTCTTTCGGTAATCAATACCAAAGCTCCGCTTGCAGTGGCTGGGTGCATCAAAGCGGCTAATGCCATGTTTAACGAATCTAAGAATGGCTTTGCTGAAGAGATTATAGCATTTGGAAACAGCTTTGATACCGAAGACATGAAAGAAGGTACCACATCTTTCATGGAAAAAAGAAAAGCTGTATTTAAAGGCAAGTAATTATTTCTCTACCAGTTTTTCATCAATCATATACGCTTCTATCTCACTTATTTTTGTTGCCTTTTTTTGTTGCTCAATGGTTAGCTCTATCGTATTGATGCTTACTGCAGGAAAAGTGATGATTCTTTTTCTGCCAATAGTGGTTCCGTAAACTTCCTTTACCAATTCAGCTTTACTATTAAACAACAATAGCTTAAACTTACTGCAATGCTGCCCGTTGGTAATATCTTCGTGCAGCACAATGCAATTAACCTGTTTGTTTTTCTTCAGCTTTAATTCAATGCCCACCGATTGTTCAACAGCTACTGTAACCGGTTCTGCAGTTTTATAATTTCCGTCGCACAATGCAGGTGCAGGTTTTATAATGCCATTAAACAGGTGATATGTGTTGGCATTTTTAAAAACATTGACAGCAAAATTTTTCTGTTTCAATTTTTTAAATTCCACCAATGCAGCAGAATCATATTTAGTAATCATCCCTCTACCATCCGGTGGTACATTCAATAATAAATTTGCACCACGGCCCACACTTTTTAAATAAAGTTCAAAAAGTTGTTGGGGAGTTTTTACTTTGTCATCTTCTTCTGTGTGATAAAACCATCCCGGCCGTATGCTAACATCACACTCAGCCGGTATCCAGTTTTTACCATCAATATTTCCAGTGTTTAATGTATCTACCGATGGGGCGCCATTGCCTCTTGTAAAACCGGCTGTATCTAAAGTATTCCAGTTTGTTTGGCCGGCAATTCCTTTTTCATTCCCACACCATCGGGCATCGGGGCCAATATCGCTAAACACAATTGTGTTGGGCGAAAGTTTTCTTACCGTATTTTCAAATCTGCGCCAGTCATACACCTGCTGTTTTCCGTTGGGGCCTTCTCCGTTTGCGCCATCCCACCACAACTCCCAAATAGGGCCGTAGTTGGTGAACAGTTCCTTCATCATGTTTACAAAAACATCGTTGTATTTTTCAGTTCCATAGTCAGGATGATTACGATCCCAGGGAGAAATATACACACCAAATTTTAATCCATACTTTTTGCATGCCAATGATAAATCTTTTAATACATCTCCTTTTCCGTTTTTCCATTTACTTTCTCTAACCGTATGTGTTGAGTATTTACTTGGCCATAAACAAAATCCATCATGATGTTTTGCCGTAATGATAATTCCTTTTGCACCTGCGGCTTTAGCAATGCGGCACCATTGTTCGCAATTTAAATTTGTTGGATCAAAAATTTCTTCTTTTTCATTTCCATGTCCCCACTCCAGGTTGGTAAATGTATTGGGGCCAAAGTGTGCGAATAAATAAAACTCCATATCATGCCAGGCCAATTGCACATTGGTTGGTTTGGGTAAATAAATTTGAGCTTTACAAAATAAAGAACAAAGTAAAATAACCAGTATTGTTATCTGTTTATTCATACGCATTCTCAAAAATAATGGTTTGCCCTTTTTTTAATTTAACAGTTGCAATTTCATTTTCTATTTGAATCAACAACCTGTTAACTCCTTTGCATATCCAGGTTTTAAATGGCAATTTCAATTTTAACTCACTGTTTTTTTCTGCTGTTATTGTTACCGAAGTTATCACATCATTTTCTTTAATGGCACTAACTAAAAATGCACCTTCGGCCCTGAGTGTTTTAAAAGAAACATCTTTCCAGCCTTCCTTAAGGCCCGGTATTTTTTTGGGTATTGCCGGAAAAACTTCAATGTAACCATTAAAACTTTGCAGCAATAATTCATGTATGGCTTGTGCAAAAGCAAAATTTCCCTCCAGAGTAAAAGGGCGATATTTAAAATCGGAATATTGCCCAGCTTTTTGGTCTCCATTTAAATGAAAACTATTTACTGAACAAAAATTTGATGCAAATTTCTGCAACATACTTACAGCACTATCTCCTTCTTTAGCCCTAGCATATATGCAAGCCGCCCAACTGAATGAGTAACCTGTCCACAACCTGGTTCCTTTTTTTTGTAACCAGTTAAGTGATTTTTGAATAATCTCATTTTGTTTTTCATCATCAGTACTTAATAAGCCAAGAGGATATATGGCCATTAAATGTGCATGATGCCTGTGCGATTCATCAAGGTTTTGACCGGGAGCAATGGTAAGGCCGGTTTCGTTTACATCTAAATCGGGAAACTGTTGCTCGGTAATTACTAATTTATTTTTTTCTATCACCGAAGCATTAGGAAGTATTTCAGAATATTTTTTAAATAAATAATGTATTAATGCAAGGTCGTAATTGCTGTAATTTTTAAACCAGGCATTAATGCTGTTATCATGATATTCGGGACTTGAACTTAATGGGATAAAATATTTCTTTTTTGCCGAATCGTATTTTACAATTTCACTTAAATATTTTTTTACTTTTTCAAAATAAGGATAGCATTTTTCTTTTAAAAACTTATCGTCCATACTATATTTCCATTGCCAGTAAAAGTGTTGTGCCAGCCATGCTGCTGTAGTAGGGCTCATGGAATACTGTATCCACCCGCCCATTGGTTTGCCGCTAATGGTTGTAACGCCGGGTACATTTAAACCATTGGTTTCAAAATAATCTTTAGTCCATTTTTTATTTTCTTTTTGTACTTTCCATAACCAGTTTGTAAAAGAAGCAGTAAGGTTTAAATGATTACCTGTATAACCTGGCCAGTAACTCAGTTCTGTATTCAGGTCGTGATGCAGGTCGCCTTTCCAGGGTGGAAGGCTGCCATTATCTGCTGTCCAGATAGCCTGTAATGAAATGGGAGCTGTGTTGTTTCTTGCCACGCAAGCAAATTTATACATATCAAGATAGTATTGTTGCTCAAGCAATGAATCTGGCAACGAAACTGATGAACAGTTCCAGTAATTTTTCCACCATTTAATATGCGAAGGCCATTGGGTAGGTTCTTTTAATCCCGTATTAAGAAGCGGTAACGTTGCTGGTTTATTATTGCTTATTGTCCATTGTCCTAATAATTTATTACCAGGAAATTTTTGCCACTGTACCAACACTTCATAATAATTGTTTTTCCATGTTGGCTGATGATAACGTATGCTGTTTGCCGTTTTTGTAACCGTTCCTTTGTTGTATCCAAGTTTTTCGAGGCCTTGCCCGGTAACACTATTACCAACCGTACCGGCCTTACCCGAATTATAATTAGGAACTATGATTTGCGGTAATATTGCTTCGTTAATATTTTCAAAACTAAAATAACCAACCTGGTTTAAAGCATGTATATAATTATTAAAAACAATTCCGTTTTTAAATTTGATGGTGCTTAATCCTTTGTTAATATCAAGCACATTAGAAACAACGTTCCCCAGGCTTTTCAAATCAAACTCTAAAGCAGCTCCTGGTATTTTTGTTGGCGCCGGATTTTTTTCATAAGGCTCGTCTCCAATTTTTTGTACAGAATCATATTGGTTTT
>DAOLYC010000136.1:0-6510 GCA_035425605.1 Ferruginibacter sp. | reverse complement strand
TAAAGCCCTGCAACAAAAAAATCTTATTATAGAAGGTCAAAAACAAACTGCCGAAGAAACACTAAACAAATTAAAAGCAACGCAAACACAACTCATTCAATCAGAAAAAATGGCCAGCCTGGGCGAACTAACCGCCGGTATTGCACATGAAATTCAAAACCCTTTGAACTTTGTAAATAATTTTAGCGAAGTAAGTAATGAGTTGCTTGAAGAAATGAAAAGCGAATTGGCAAAAGGGAATTATGAAGTTGCCAAACAAATTGCTGATGATGTAAAACAGAATTTAGAAAAAATAAATAATCATGGCAGCAGGGCCGATGCTATTGTAAAAGGAATGTTACAGCATTCACGAACTAGTAGCAGAAAAAGTGAAAGCACTGATATTAATTCCTTGTGCGATGAATATTTGCGACTGGCTTATCATGGCCTTCGTGCAAAAGACAAAAGTTTTAATGCAAAATTTGATACTGATTTTGACAATACAATTGATAAGGTAAATATTGTTCCGCAAGATATTGGCCGGGTAATCTTAAATCTAATCAACAATGCTTTTTATGCAGTGAATGAAAGAAAGAAATTAAATGAACCTGGTTATGAAGCAACAGTAACTATTTCAACAAAAAAAGAAAACAATCATGTTATAATTTCCGTAAAAGACAATGGTACCGGTATTCCTTCATCAATAAAAGAGAAAATTTTTCAACCATTCTTTACTACTAAACCTTCTGGACAGGGAACCGGTTTGGGATTGAGTTTAGCGTATGATATTGTTACCAAAGGGCATGGCGGAGAGTTGAAGTTGGAAAGTAAAGAAGGAGAATATACAGAGTTTGTCATTATCTTGCCTGCTTAATTTAATTATTATTGTAAAAAATTATGGTATTACAACCTATACTTGCACTTATTATTTTACAGTATTATCGTAAAAGCTTTAATAAAAATACGATACCTGGTAATTGGAAAATATTACTTACAGCAGGGAATGTTATCTCTATTGTAATGCTTTCTCTTTTTATTTTAGTTAAAGATAGCAGGTTGGTTGTAACCTGGCTGGGTCATTTATTTTTACTAGCTGTAATTATCAAAGGTTATCTTTCAACAGAATTAAAAAATGCAAGATCAATTTTAAATGCATTCTTACCTGTTGCCATCATTTATTTCGTTTCTTATATAACATCGTTTCTTTTTAAACCCTTTTATAATGATTGGCAAAACTATTTTGATGTTGCAGAGATATTTGCTTTTATATGGATGATTCCAATGCTAATTATTTCAAACAAGCAAAGAAAAGCACTTGAAAAAGAAAAGCTTAAAACTGAAGAAGCAGAAAAAGTAAATCAAATAACACAGAAATTAAAAGCCGGATTGGAAATCCAGGTGAGTGAACGCACCGCCGAACTTACTGCTCAAAAGGAAGAATTAGAACAAACCTTAATTGAATTGAAAGCAACACAGGCCCAACTCATCCAATCCGAAAAAATGGCATCGTTGGGCGAACTAACTGCAGGTATTGCACACGAAATTCAAAATCCGTTGAACTTTGTAAATAATTTTAGCGAAGTAAATACAGAACTCATTGCCGAAATGAAAGCCGAACTGGCAAAAGGCAATTTTGAAGAAGTAAAATCAATTGCTACAAATATAGATGACAATGAAAAGAAAATAATCTACCATGGAAAACGAGCTGATGCAATTGTAAAAGGTATGCTTCAGCATTCAAGAAGCAGCAGCAGTATTAAAGAACCAACTGATATTAATGCACTTTGCGATGAATATTTACGGCTGGCCTATCATGGCTTAAGGGCAAAGGATAAAAATTTTAATGCAACAATAAAAACCGATTTTGATAATTCAATTGGTAGCATCAATATTATTCCGCAGGATTTAGGGCGAGTAATATTAAATTTATTAACCAATGCTTTCTATGCTGTAAGTGAAAAACAAAAACAAAAAATTGCAGGATATGAACCAACTGTTGAAGTTAGTACACATCGCAACCTGTTAACAGGGAAGGATACCGGCGGTGAAGTTGAAATAAAAGTAACTGATAATGGGAATGGTATACCACAAAGAATTATAGATAAAATATATCAGCCTTTCTTTACCACCAAGCCAACGGGGCAGGGAACAGGATTAGGGCTTAGTTTGAGTTACGACATAATAACCAAAGGACATAATGGTAATTTAAAGGTTGAATCAAAAGAAGGTGAAGGTTCTCAATTTATTATTATCTTAAACTTATAAACCTTAAATTCATTAAATGAAAATTTTAGTAGTTGACGACGAACTTGATGTAAAAACACTTTTTGAACAACGATTTCGAAAAGAAATTAAAAGTGGAGAAATGAATTTTATTTTTGCCTTTTCGGGAGAGGAGGCACTCTCCTACCTGGCTGTAAATAAACATGAGGCAGTGCTTATTTTATCTGATATTAATATGCCCGGTATGAGTGGTTTAGAACTCCTGGGGCACATTAAGCAAAAATTTCATGAACCGCCTCCCATTGTGATGATGATAACCGCCTATGGCGATGCAGAAAATTTTAAAACCGCTAAAGAATTAGGAGCTGATGATTTTTTAACCAAACCAGTTGATTTTACCTTATTAAAAGAAAAATTAAAAATTATTAACTGATGGCTAAGATTTTAGTAGTAGATGATGAAACAGATTTGGAAGTACTCATTAAACAAAAGTTTCGTCAAAAAATACGGGATCATCAATATGAGTTTTTATTTGCCGTGAACGGATTACAGGCATTGAAACAATTAGAGCAGAATACCGATGTGGATATGGTACTGAGTGATATTAATATGCCTGAAATGGATGGACTTACTTTACTAACAAAACTGGCTGAACAAAATGGCCTATTAAAAGCTGTGATTGTATCTGCCTATGGCGATATGGATAATATACGTACTGCCATGAACCGTGGAGCTTTTGACTTTGTTACCAAACCGGTGAATTTTGAAGACCTTGAACTTACAATGGAAAAAACCATCAGGCATGTGCAACAGATGAAAGATACGATGGCTGCCATTAAAGAGAACAATATTTTAAAAATGTACGTGGATGAAACCGTATTAAACTTTATGGGAGGCCATGAGTTTGAATCTTCGTTAATGATAAATGAAACTGTTGATGCTACAGTAGTGTTTATTGATATTTGCAGTTTTACTTCTATCAGCGAAAGCGAAACGGCAGATAGTGTGGTAAAACTGTTGAATAATTATTTTGATGTGATGGTAAAAGAGATCATTGCTCAAAAAGGTTATATAGATAAATTTATTGGAGATGCCATCATGGCTGTTTTTCGTGGCGATTATCATTTAGACAGGGCTATAGATGCCTGCCTGGCTGTTCGTAAACAAATTGAAAAATTACCTTCACTTTCGGAGCATGTTACTTTTACTCCTAAAGTTTCAATTGGTATTAATCCCGGCGAAATGATTTCGGGAAACATTGGTTCGGTTACTTTACGCAGGCTAGATTATACAGTAATTGGCGATACCGTTAATACTGCTCAACGGCTACAATCTGCTGCAGGACAGGGCAAAATTATTATCAGCGAAGACGCTTATGAAAAAGTTAAAGAATCTTTCAATTGTAAAAAAGTAGGCGAAGTAGTGCTAAAAAATAAATCTGCACCTACAATTATTTATGAAGTGCTGGATTAATAAAACCTTTACCAAGTATTTTATAATCTAAAAGCTATCGTTTCGTTACTTAATTTCCTATCCCCAGCCATCCCTGTATTCTCTTTTTACAAATTGATTGGCTTCATCAAAATTAGTAATTCGCATATTTTTCGAATCCCAAAGAAGTTTTTTACGGCCAAGCCATTTATCATTCCAACCTTTTAAGTTGGGATTTTTTAAAGTAAAACTCCGTAAAGCCAGGTTGCTTATAAGAATACTTTCGGTGAACGGGCCTGCATATTCAAAAGGCGAACTGGTAACAGCTTTACCATATCCGGCAATACAGGCATTTACCCATTGCAGATAATGCCCTTCTTTTACTCGTGCTATTGTTTCGGCAGGCATTGTTTTTTCTTTCATCAATTTTGTTGGTAATAGTCTTGGGTTTGCACCATAACAATCCATCAACAGTTTTCCTTTTGTTCCAATAAACAATACACCACCGTCCCAATTACCAAATGGTTCATCCGGTAAAAGCTCATCGGGGCGCTGTGGCAATAATCCTCCATCATGCCACGAAACTTTTATGTTGCCCTTTCCATCCGTTCTGGGATAATTAAGATGAATGATTGATGAAGGCGGACAAGCATCAACGTTTTGTGTATCATTCCACATTTCACGCCATAATGTTGCCATACTGCATTCAACCGAGTCGGGATATAATATGGGTAAAATACGATAAATAGGATCCATGATATGACAGGCCATATCACCTAAAGCCCCGGTACCAAAGGCCCACCATCCACGCCAGTTAAACGGTAGGTAGGCCGGGTTATAATCAATTTTTTTTGCTGGCCCCAGCCAAAGATCCCAATCTAATTCTTTTGGAATTTCAAAACTACCTGTGGGAGTAGGCATCCCCTGCGGCCACACGGGCCTGTTAGTCCATGCCTGCGCTGTATGTACTTCACCAATAAGCCCTGCATCAAAAATTTCTTTAGCTTTTCTTACGCCATCACCCGATGCTCCCTGGTTGCCCATTTGCGTTACTACTTTATATTTTTTTGCCGCTTCGGTAAGCATTCTGGCTTCATAAATATCATGTGTCAATGGTTTTTGTGTGTACACATGCTTGCCTAATTGCATAGCAGCTAATGTTGCAATGGCATGTATGTTATCGGGTGTTGAAACTGAGACAGCATCAATATTATTTTTCTCTTTTTCAAGCATTTCCCTAAAATCTTTATGGTATGTTGCTTTGGGAAATCTTTTCCTGCTTTCTACAGCTTGCCTGTCATCCACATCGCAAAGGGCAACAATACTTACATAAGGGCTTTTGGCAAATTCTGCCAGGTCGCCTTCGCCTTTACCGCCAACACCTATGCCGGCAATACGTAGTTTATCGCTTGGGGCAATATATCCACGACCAAGTACATGGCGTGGTACAATAAAAAAACCGGCTGCAGCCAAGGATGTATTGCGAAGAAATTTTCTTCGGGATGATTTTTTATTCATGCTTTTTACTTTTTATTTTGAATCAAAACTTATACATTCTTTCAATTGTTTTTCGGTGTATGCCATGTTGTATTGTTTAAGTACATCATCAGGTACACCATTCCATTGGTTGGGCTTATTGCCGGCATAACCAATATCTTTTACACCTATTTCAGATGTATAAAAACCACTTGCTACCAGGTTTCTTAATTTATTAAAAAAAGCTACACCAGGCGCCATAGCAGGTTTTGCTTTTTTTGGATATGCTATTTCATCAACCATTTCAATTTGCTGACTACTGTTGCAATCTTTAAAAGACTTATTATACCGGGTAAGGCATTGCATATCTAACCAACGAAGACCACCACGCAGTGGTACCTGTTGTTCGGGCATATCTTTCACAATAAATTCAATAAAGTCAGGTACTTTGGCATCGGTGGCGCTACCGCTTATTTCATCTGCAGGAATGATGATATCTGCAAGTATGGCAATAGTTGCCATTTCATCAGCAGTAAAAAATTTATCCATCGCCAGCAATCGCTTTTCATTTTCTATTTCGGCTGGGTTACGGTCAAGTGCAAACGTTGGTGTTTCTGGTATTACTTTTTTTTCTTCGGTTTTACAACCAGTTAATATTGATGGCGCTGCTACAGCACCGGTTGCTAAAAGTTTTAACGATTTTCTTCTGTCCATAATAAAAAAATATTTATAAATTATTTTTTTTCAACTGGTCAATAATATATTCACTTGCTCTCATACTCAATGCAAGTATTGTCCAGGTAATATTTTTATCGGCCTGCGATGTAAATGCTGCACCATCCACTACAAAAAGGTTTTTACAATCATGTGCCTGGTTCCATTTATTTAATGACGATGTTTTTGAATTATTACCCATACGGGCTGTACCGCCTTCGTGAATGATTTCACCTGGTTTTGAAATACCCCAATCGTTTTTTTCATCATCATCGCCGCCCCAGGTTATTACAGCCCCCATATTATGCATAATCTCTTTAAAGGTTTCTTTCATGTGCTTTGCCTGTTTTATTTCGTAATCGCTCCACTTTACATTAAATTTTAAAACAGGAATGCCATATTTATCAACTACATTATTATCTATGACACAGTAATTATCTTCACGGGGTATTGCTTCGCCACGGCCAGCCATACCTACGCTAGCTCCATAAAAAAAACGGTAATCTTCTTTTAATGATTTTCCATAACCACCGGCTTCTTTTTGTTTTCCCTGTACAGCATATTTTCCGTTCATGGTTTCTATACCACCCATAAAACCATAAGCAGGCTGGCTCATACCGCCCCAGTATTCAATATGATAGCCTCGGGGAAAATCAAGTTTTTTATTATCTAACCACCAGGGCGAAT
>DAOLYC010000135.1:0-6531 GCA_035425605.1 Ferruginibacter sp. | reverse complement strand
CTTTGTATCTTGCTTTTTTCGCCGAAGAAAATAAACCGTTAATGCAGAAAAAACCATTGCAGTTAATAATCCAAAAAATACCTTTTCAATTTCGGTATTGGCAATTTTTATAAATGCTACATTCAATAAAATAAAAACCAAGATGAAACCGCTGCTAATCCATATCATATTTTTCTTCAACATTTTCAAATTGGGGTTTTATAAAAACTGGTAAATAAAAATAAACTTGTAGATAAAACAATTAGTTACATCTTCATAAATCTAAAATATCTGTTGTTTTAAAGAACATTTTATTATCAGAAATTCAAAATTATAAAACCTTCAATGAAACATCATCATTAAACTGTCATATCATTATTTTTATTGTCAAATTTCATGCCGCAGGTATTTCTTCATCTTTTTATGATATAGCTCATAATATAAATTTGATGCTAGTCAATTATTCATATCAATGATACGCAGATATGGCAGTTTGAACATTAATGGCATAAAAAGTGTTCTTATTAAATAATAACTTCTGAAAAATAAAATGAAGTAAAATAAATTCACTTTTAAAAATTAATGTTTATGGAACAACAAATTGTAACAATTAAAGCGTTGGATAAAGTAACGCATGATGTATTGAAGATAGTAACCGAAAAACCAAATAACTACAATTTTAACCCGGGGCAAGCCACCGAAATTTCAATAAATAAACCTGCCTGGAATGATGAGAGAAGACCCTTCACTTTCACCAGTCTTCCACAAGATAATTACCTTGAATTTACCATTAAAACATACCCATCGCACAATGGAGTAACCAACGAATTACTGCAATTGAAAGTAAACGATGAATTAATTGTGCATGACGTATTTGGCACAATTGGTTTTGGAGGCGATGGAATATTTATAGCAGGTGGCGCCGGTGTTACACCTTTTATTTCCATTTTCAGGTTTCTTCAATCAAAAAATAAAATAGGTAACAACAAACTCATTTTTGCCAACAAAACAAAGGCCGATATAATTCTTAAGGAGGAGTTTGAAAATCTTTTAGGTAATAATTTTATCAATGTATTATCTGACGAAAAAGTTGAAGGCTACGAGCATGGATTTATTAACGAGTTACTTTTAAAAAAACATATAAACAACAAAGAACAAAAATTTTATTTGTGTGGCCCCGAGCCTATGATGGAAGCAATTGAAAAACAGTTAATAAATTTAAATATTGATACAGAAATGATTATTAAAGAGAAGTTTTAAACAAAAAAGTTGTGGTAAATTAGTATCACACTAAGCCCGATTGTAAATTAAATGATATAACAAATTAAATTACAAATAAGATGAAACATAACAGGCTTTCAAAAAAGATGGCTATTGAACTAAACCATCAATTAACAAAAGAAGCATCGGCTTCACAAACTTATCTTTCGTTTGGTGCATGGGCATCATCAGAAGGATATGCAGGCATTGCAAATTTCTTATTCGGGCATGCCAATGAAGAACGTAACCACATGATGAAAATTTTGGATTATATATTACAAAGGGGCGCTACAGTTAAAATTGAAGCAATACCAACCCCTCCAAAACATCCAACAAGTGTACAGCATTGTTTTGAAGAAATATTTAACCAGGAAGTAGATAATACCAAAGGGATTTATAAACTTGTAAAACTTAGTTTTGATGAAGAGGATTGGGCTACCTGGCATTTTCTGCAATGGTTTGTAAAAGAGCAAACCGAAGAAGAAACACTTGCACTTAATCTTTTGGATAAGATAAAAATATCAGGTGGTGTTCATGCAAGCAAAGAAGCATTATATACATTGGATAGAGATTTTAAATCTGATACGGGAGAAGTAAATCTGGCAGAAGATAAAACTTCGGGACACCCTTAAGTACCGGTTATACCATTTAAAAGTATTAAAGCTGAAATGTATTAATGCATGTATTTTAAAAAAGCCGATACAAGATTTGTTTCGGCTTTTCTGATCTTATTTTTGTGAACTTCCTTTTTCAAAAATCATCATTAAATGCAAATACAGGTTTGCGGTACATCCACTGGCCGCCGGTAAAATCAGGAAACTCCACCGTTTCATTTCCCAGTTCAACAGATTGTTCGCTTAACGGTGTGATGGCGCTCCAGCTTGCTGCATCATAAACATCCATAGCAGTAGGTAATTTTCTTTTAGCCGATTCAACAAAAGAATGGATTACAAAAAAATCCATACCGCCATGTCCGGCACCTTTTGCATCCTGCCCATATTTTTTCCATAATGGATGATCGTATTGATCGAGCCACTTCTTTTGATCATCCCACACATCATGCTTTTCCGATTTACCTTCTATATACACAGTTTTGCTTACATCCATCCATAACCCACCGGTACCCTGTACCCTAAATCCAAGCGAATAAGGCCGGGGCAAACTGGTATCGTGCTGTAATAATATTGTTTCGCCATTAACACACTTTATTGAAGTGGTAACAACATCGCCTAACTTAAACTGAACTTTTGCATTAGTGCTATCAGGGCCACATGTTTTTACAATGTAATCATGCAGGCCTCTTGATTTACTTGAAAAAGAACACAGGTTTATAAAACGATTTCCACGGTTGATGTTTATATAATTTGCTATTGGCCCAATACCATGTGTGGGATACAAGTCGCCATTACGGTTTACAGAATGTAATGTACGCCAGTGTGCTTCTGAAAAACCTTTTTCGCCAAATTCGCAACCACCGCCATAAGCCTGTACACCATCATTTAATTTTACGGCACGCAGGTCGTGTTGGTATCCACCTTGTAAATGAATGATTTCTCCAAACAAGCCTTGTCTTACCATATTCAATATGGCCATCACATCCCTCCGGTAACAAACATTTTCCAACATCATTACATGGGCATTAAATTTTTCTGCAGCTTTCACTACATCCCAATGATCTTGCAATGTAATACCCAACATCACTTCGGTACCCACATATTTTATCCCTGCTTCCAGCGAACCAATGATCATGGATTTATGCCATTCCCAGGGAGTGGCAATTATTACTGCATCAATTTCTTTTTCCTTCAGCATTTTTTCCCAGGCATAATCATTGCCGGTAAATACTTGCGGCATTTTTTTACCGCTTTTGTCAATCTCAACTTTTGCCATTGCCAACATCCTATCGCTGATATCGCAAATAGCCACTAAATCCACATCATCTCTCCTCAACAAAAGATCTAAATGGCTTTGCCCACGAAGCCCGGTACCTATAATGGCCATTTTAACTTTTGTAGTTGCAGGATTGTTTAGTGCAAACACATTTGTAGAAGAGCCAATGGCTACAGATGCAGCCGTTATGCCTGTTGCTTTTAAAAATGCTTTTCTTTTCATACTTATCTACTTTATTTTTTATTTGGAAAGTTATTTGCTAACCGGTCATTCAATTATTTTATCAAGATACGAAAAGAAAAATGAGATTGATATGCCAGTTCAAATAAACTGTAAAAAGTAAAAAAGCAGATTAGTATCACTAAAACGCATCGCTATAAATATATAATTGTTATGGTTTTAATTATTGCTACGGTTAAAAGGCTGTTCCTTTATAATAATCAAGAATTTTTGTACGAAAACTATATTCGTATTTTGCCTGCGCCAGGTTGTTGATGGCTCTATCAAGATTATTTTTAGTGATAAGATATTCTGTTGAATTGATAACTCCCGAATTAAATCTAACTTCTGCAGCCCTGAAAGATTCTTTAAAATTGGTTACTTGTTCTGTTAATGTTTTATATTTTTCAAAAGCAGCATTCATGTCAAGCCAGGCCTGTTCTATATTTTGCCTTAATTGCAATTTGGTATTATCGGCTTCAAGTTTTGCATTTGTATAATTGAGCTGCGAAAGTTTTATATTATTTTTTGTTTGAAATCCGTTAAAAAGTGGTACCTGTATGCTGATGCCTGCAAAAGTTCCCAGGTTATTATTTAATTGCCGAAAGTATCCTGTTTTAGAAAATGAATAATTCTGTTGCTGCTGTAATACAGGATTCTGGTTTCCATTTATCATCACATAATCACCAGTTGTAGTTTCTATAATATTGGTAGGAGTAAGTGTTTGTGCCAGGCTGGAGTAATTGCTGCCCAGGTTTGCATTAAAGCTAAGCGTAGGAAAATAACCAGCCCGTGCAACTTTAACAGCTTTATCGGTACTTTTTATCTTTAAGTTGTTTGATTTTATTGCTGCAAAATTTTTTAATGCATCCTGATAAATATTTTGAGCACTGTCGGTATATTTTACCGACGGTACTTCCACTTCAGATTTTTCAAGTTTCATCTCACTGTTGTAATCAATATTCATTAATTGAAATAAGGCCAGTTTTGATTGCTGTAAATTGTTTTCGGCATTGATAATGGCAATCTCTTCATTGGCAAGTTGCCCTTTAAGATCGGACAGTTGATAATTGCCCACTGCTCCTTCATTAACAAGTATCGCCATCCTATCTACTTGTTTTTTTGTTACGTTCACCTGCTCTTTTCCAATAGTTAATACATCCTGGTTACTTAAAACTTGTAAATAGGCAAGAATCACATTAAGTTTCAAGTTATCTTTTTCCTGTTGTTCATCCATCTTTGCAGCATCATACGCAAACCTGTTTTGTTTGATGATGTTTTGCAGGCGCAATCCGTTAAAAATAGTTATGCTCCCATTCAGTCCAACATTCGATGAGTTTAGCCTTTGATTAATATAACTGTTTGTTAGTGGGTTAACTGAGCGGCCCTGGTTGAATCCGTAATTAAAATTTCCGTTAACTGCCGGTAATAAATTATCTTTTGCCTGCTTCAGGTTTACATTGGCAGCATTGGCACTAAGGCCTGCTTGTTTTACAAGTATATTATTGCTTAAGGCTGTTTCAATACATTGTTTCAGCGTCATTGTATTTTCCTGTGCAAACACACTAACACAAAAAAATAAAAAGCAAAAAGATATTTTTAAACTACGCATACTACTTATTTTATTATTATTAATTTTTAACTTTAAAATTCAAAATGCTATTTCTCAACCCTGCCATCTAAGAGGTTAATAATTCTTGAGCCATAAGCTGCATTCTTATCGGAATGTGTAACTTGTATAATAGTTACACCATCTTTATTCAGTTGATTGAACAGGTTCATAATTTCTTCACCTTGTTTTGAATTTAGGTTTCCGGTAGGTTCATCTGCCAACAATAATTTTGGACTGGCAATTAGCGCTCTTGCAATACCAACCAACTGTTGCTGTCCACCCGAAAGCTGAGTAGGAAACAAGTCTTTTTTTCCCACAATGTTAAACCTGTCCAATATATCAGCCACCATGGCTTTTCTTTCTGATGATTTGATATCCTGGTAAATCAAAGGGGTTTCAATATTTTCATATACCGTTAGTTCATCTATAAGATGATAAGCCTGAAAAACAAAACCGATATATTGTTTGTATAAGGCAGCCCGTTGTTTTTCCTTTAGATTATGTACTGTTTCACTCAAAAATTTATATTCACCCTCGTTGAATTCATCCAGCATTCCTATAACGTTCAGCAATGTAGATTTGCCCGAACCTGAAGGCCCCATGATGGATAAGAACTCTCCTTCATTTATTGAAAGGTTGATATCCTTTAATAAAAAAGTGCGGTTATTACCTGTATTCACCCATTTGTAAATTCCTTTTAATTCTATCATAATTGTTTTTTATTGCTTTATTAAATGATAAATGTTGACAAAATTTTTAAACCGCTGTATTCAATTTGTAAAATAATTTTTATTCTGTTCGTAAACTCTTCACAGGATTTGCCATTGCTGCTTTAATGGCCTGGAAACTAACTGTTATTAATGCGATGAATATTACCAATATTCCCCCAGTTGCAAATAACCACCAGCTCATCGAAATACGATACGGATAATTCTCCAGCCATTTGTTTGCAGCCAACCAAACAGTGGGTATTGCAATTATTAATGAGATACAAACAAGTTTTAAAAAATCTTTTGATAAAATAGCAACCACTCCGTTTACAGATGCACCAAGTACTTTACGGATTCCAATTTCTTTTGTTCTTTTTTCAGCAGATAAAACAGATAACCCAAACAAACCAATACAGGAAATAAAAATGGTGAGTATGGCGCCAAACAAAATAATCTGTTTCCATTTTGCTTCTGCTTCATAGCTTTTAAAATTTTTATCATTCATAAAAACATAGCTGTAGGGGCTTTGCGGAAATAATTGTTTGAAAGTGCTTTGAATAGTTTTTAAACTTGATGCAGTCGAATTGGGTTTAATTTTTATATAAACCATACCATAAGGGTTTTCCGGTTTCATGGTAAATAACTGCGGACCTATTTTTTCACTCAGCGATTGGTAATGATAGTCTTTTACCACGCCGATTACAGTATACGTTTTATTATTGTTGTACCAGAAATTTACCGTTTGCCCAATCGGATTATCCCAACCAGCTTTTTTGGCAAATGATTCATTTACCAAAACAGAACTTGCAGAGTCTGATAGGAAAGCTGCAGAAAAATTTCTACCCATCACTAAAGGGATTT
>DAOLYC010000134.1:0-6558 GCA_035425605.1 Ferruginibacter sp. | reverse complement strand
AAAACAATTATGATTGTTGAATTAATAATTAAAAATGCCTTTAAAACAGTGTATCTCATAATTAATAATGCTCAATTATAAATTATTACTCCCTTTCCTGTGCCCTCAGCCACCGTTCAGGTATTTCGTTATGGCTGGCATTTATATAATCGGTATAACTGCAGGCTATAAATTTTTTGTTAGGTAGTTGCATCCACCAGCGGTTTGTTTTTTTACTTTGTAAGAAAACAGATTCCACTTCATTAAAACTAGTGTGGTATTCATTAAAGTGATGGCGGTCTTCCATTGCCGCTTCCTGCTTACTTCGGTTTTTACCATCAATAAAATACCATAGCATTTGTGAAATTTGTTTAGCGCTCAGGTCTTTTATATCCTGCTGTGGCAGGTAGCCATATATACCAAAACTGCTTACTTTACTACTCATGCCTGCATACCTTGCCAGCAAACATGCTTCTTCACCGGTAAATCCATTAGGGCTATCGCTGCTGGCCGGTGAGTCGCTGTATTTTATAGCATTTATATCAAAACTAAGCAGGTGTGAAGTTCTTATAACCGGCTCCATTTCTTCTATGTTTTCTTTAACTGTACCCAACCGGTAACAGTCAAAACGAAGCTTATCCATGGTTTCTAACATACGAGGATGAACAAAATAACTTTGAAAACCAATATGGTTGTAATGCTTTACCAGGTTAGGTTCGCCGGTAAGCATTTCCAGTAAAAAATTTTCGCTGCGTAAAGGATTTTCGCCTTTAAGATTAATACAGGCATCAATGCAAGTGGCTTCTACAACCTGTTTCAATTCTTTATACGCAAAATATTGGGCCAGTGTTATATCATGCGACCCGCCCAACACTACCACTGTTTTTTTTAATCGAAGCAGTTCGGCAACTACTGTTTTTACTGCTGCATAACTGTCGTTTAATGTAGCGCCGGTTTTAATATTGCCTATATCGGCAATATTAATTGCAATATGCCAGTAATGTAATTGATACAGTTGCTTACGAATACAATCGGCAGCGTGCTGGTTATTGTTAAATGTGCCACTGCCACGGGTTTCATTTATACCAACTAAAACAATATCAGCGTCAGTAATATCGGGCAGTTCATTTTCATAAATGGCAATATGTTTCGCCAATTGGCCATCTGTATATCCGCTGTCGTTATTTAGTTCGTGAACAGGAACGGCAGTTAAAAAATCTTGTAATCCGTACATCAAAAAATTTTGGACAAACCTAATTTAATAATTTCAGAAACAGCAAGCATTGGATAAAAAATTCGTCAAAAGCAGTTGTTTTTTCAAATGAGTAAATTGTTAACTTCGCTATACACAACATAATCCCATGAGTATTAACCAGGAAATATTAAATGACGTAGTAATTAAGTTTGCAGGCGATAGTGGCGATGGTATGCAATTAACCGGAAGCCAATTTACCAACAACACAGCCCTGCTGGGTATTGACCTGGCAACATTCCCCGATTTTCCGGCAGAAATAAGGGCTCCAATAGGAACGCTGCCGGGAGTGAGCGGTTATCAGTTACGTTTTTCAAGCGACAGGGTTTTTACACCGGGCGATGCTTGCGATGTGCTGGTGGCAATGAATGCAGCAGCATTAAAAACAAACCTTATTGGGTTAAAACCCGGCGGCCGTATTATTGCCAACGAAGAT
Source organism: Ferruginibacter sp. (assembly GCA_035425605.1). Classification (GTDB taxonomy): domain Bacteria; phylum Bacteroidota; class Bacteroidia; order Chitinophagales; family Chitinophagaceae; genus Ferruginibacter. The sequence goes on along the minus strand of DAOLYC010000134.1, from coordinate 4,891 downwards.
GGTTTTGATGCAAAGAATTTGCGCCTGGCAAATTATCCTGAAGGGGTGAACCCATTGGAAGATGAAAGTTTAGGCAACTACGAAGTGATACGCATGGATGTTACCAAGATGACAAGAGAGGCATTGAAAGATATTACCATGGGAGTAAAAGAAAAAGACCGTGCCAAAAATATGTTTGTACTTGGTTTTTTATATTGGATGTATAACCGTGATATGGACAGCACTATTGATTTTATAAAACAAAAATTTGGTAAAAAACCAGAGATTTTTGAAAGTAATATTAAAGCTTTGCAAGCTGGTTATAATTATGGCGATACCACCGAAACTTTTACTACCCGTTATAAAGTAGAAAAAGCAAAAATGGAACCCGGCATTTATCGTTCCATTATGGGTAACCAGGCATTGGCTTATGGCCTTATTGCTGCTTCGCAAAAAAGTGGATTAAATTTATTTTTAGGAAGTTATCCCATTACACCCGCCAGCGATATTTTACATGAACTGAGTAAGTATAAAAATTTTGGCATAAAAACTTTTCAGGCCGAAGATGAAATAGCAGCAGTAGCTTCGGCTATTGGCGCCAGTTATGGAGGCAGCCTGGGCGTAACTACCAGTAGCGGTCCGGGTATTGCATTAAAAGGAGAAGCTATGGGCCTTGCAGTAATGTTGGAAATTCCATTAGTTGTTATAAATATACAAAGAGGCGGCCCTTCAACAGGCTTGCCAACAAAAACAGAACAAAGTGATTTGATGCAGGCATATTATGGTAGGAATGGGGAATGCCCTATGCCAATCGTTGCTGCATCTACACCTAGCGATTGTTTTAGTGCCGTGTACGAGGCTGCTAAAATTTCGGTACAACACATGACACCGGTTATGTTTTTAAGCGATGGTTATATTGCCAATGGAGCCGAACCATGGAAATTTCCTGCATCAGCCGATCTTCCCGAAATAAAAATTCAGTTTGCTTCGGAAAACTTTGCAGAAAATATGGATGATAATGGAAAATTTCAACCATACAAAAGAGATGAAAACCTGGTAAGGCCATGGGCTATACCGGGTACACCGGGTTTAGAGCATAGGGTTGGGGGATTAGAAAAACAGGATATAACTGGCAATATTAGTTACGACCCCGAAAATCACCAGCACATGGTAAAAATTCGCCAGGCAAAAGTTGATAAGATTGCAAACCATATTCCTGAACAACACCTTGATAGCGGTGCAGATAAAGGGAAAGTTTTAGTGTTAGGGTGGGGAAGTACTTATGGCGCAATTAAAAGCGCTTGCACCGAATTGCAAAAAGCCGGTCATGCTGTTTCACATGCACATTTACGATATATTAGGCCCTTCCCTAAAAACCTGGGTGATATTTTAAAGAATTTTGATACTGTACTTATTCCAGAAATAAATAACGGGCAGCTGGTAAAAATAATCCGTGATGTTTATTTTGTTGATGCTAAACCATATAATAAAATAATGGGTATCCCTATCACTAAAGGAGAGCTGGTAGAAGAAATAAAAAATCATCTGTAAAAGCTTGAGTTAATATTGATTATAATCCTCCAAATGTATTGGAGGATTTTTTTATAAAAATGGCATTGATATTGCAGCTATGCGGTTAAAATAACTCATCCAATTCACCTGATTATGAAAAGCAATGTCCTTATCAATTTATTTATTTCAGCATTTATCATTTTAGTTTCATGCAATAAACAAGATGTGCTATCTGCTTTACCCATTGCAGAACCTTCTTACATAAGCTTTAGCCAGGATACAGTACAGGTAAGCCTTTCCATTACACAAGCACGTAAAGAAACAATTAATGGTTTATTGGTAACGGCTATTGATGGAAAAAAGCCTGACAGCATCATAAACAAATGCAATCTTATAATTAGAGTAACAGGAGATAGTGCAAGACTTTATTCCAATACTGAAATATTTGCCAGTTATACCGATTCGTTAGGCAATAGTTTTGCAAATGATATTAACGATACCCTCAATGCTATAAAATTTACCAAACTTGAAAAAATAAAAGACGGAATTTCATCAGGTAGTTTTACGATACGGGTTAGTAATTCAACTAAATCAAAAACATTAATATTGAATAACGGCAAGTTTTCTACTTATATGATAGAATAATTTATTGTGGCATCATTTTTGGTAAAAAAAACTAACACATTCATCAACCCTTACTTCAGATTTATAAATCTGAATTTTATTTTCCCTAACATAACCAGTGGTTTTATAATAAAGCCAAATAATAGGTTGCAATTTTTTGTAGCTTGTAAAAACCAATACTTCTTATGAATGAAACTTTGCTTAACAATTCAACAGTAGTTGTAAACAAAAACAACAGCAACACTTTTACAGCCGGCCTGGAGGAATACAATGGCGCTTGGGAAACTGCACAAGTAGTACATCTTTTAAAACGGATGTTGTTTGGCGCCAGTTCGCAACACATCACCTATTTTAAGCAGCTTACTATGCAGCAAGCTGTAGATGAATTATTGCAACCAACAGCAGCGCCAACAAATTATCCATTAAACAACTATAGTGTTGATGGTTATACAGATCCTACCGGCGTAGCGCTTTGGCAAACCTGGATAAATACCGGTATTGCGCTGGCAGATAAAGACCTTAATGAAAAACGTATTAGTTCTTTTAAAACATGGTGGCTGGGGCAGGCAGTAACTTCTGCAACTTCCCGAAGTATTCACGAAAAAATAACCGTTTTCTGGCATAACCATTTTGCAACCGATACGGCAATTAGTACCGATATAATAAAAGCAAGGTATTGGTACGATCATTATCTTACACTACGCCAACATGCACTGGGAAATTTTAAAAGCATGGCAAAAGCTATCACTATAAATCCGGCCATGCTGTATTTTTTAAATGGAGATAGTAACAGCAAACAATCGCCCAATGAAAATTATGGCCGTGAATTGCAGGAACTATATACAGCAGGCAAAGGCCCGGGGTCGCATTATACCGAAGATGATGTAAAGGCCGCAGCACTGGTACTTACCGGCCACACAGTTAGTCCGGTTACTTTTACATATTTTTTTGATGCAGGAAAACACCATGATGGCAATAAAGAGTTTTCTGCTTTTTATGGTAATAGAATTATTACTGGATATAGTGGAGTTGCAGGCGCTAACGAAGTAGATGAATTGCTGGATATGATTTTAACGCAGGAAGAAGTTTCGAAATTTATATGCCGTAAAATATACCGTTACTTTATTTATTATAAGATAGATGATGATGTAGAGCAAACCATCATTGCACCCATGGCACAAATATTCAGGCAAAATAATTTTGATATTGTGCCGGTACTATCTGCATTATTTAAAAGCAAACATTTTTTTGATCTTACCTATTCATCAGCCTGCATCATTAAAAGCCCGTTGGATTTTACCATTAGCCTGTGCAGCGAATTTAATGTAACAATGCCCGACAGCACAGACAATGAAGCTACTTATGCAGTTTGGCAAAGTATTGAAAACGAAACAGCAGAAATGCAACAGCAATTGGGCGCCATACCCGAAGTAGCCGGTTGGTATGCTTATTACCAGGAGCCTGCTTTTCATGAACTATGGATAAATACCGCCACATATACCAGGCGAAATATTTTTACCGACCGTATGATTGCTGATGGCATAACCAACAATAATCAAACAATTGCCATTGATGCAATTGCTTTTGCAAGCCTGCTGGCAAATCCAGGTAATCCAAACCTGCTCATTGACCAGTCTATTGAAATACTGTTGCGTTACCCTTTATCGGCTAGTGCAAAAGAATTTATAAAACGTTCTATATTATTAAGTGGACAAATGCAGGATTACTATTGGACCGGAGCATGGAATGCATACATTACAAACCCGGCCGATCCATCTGCAAAAGCAACCATACTAAGCAGGTTAAAATCTTTATATAAATATATAATGAACCTGCCCGAATATCATTTGTGTTAATCAATCCAATTCCTTAACTATGCAACGCAGAAAATTTTTAAAACAATCTATACAAGGAGCTTTGCTTCCTTCAATATTAGGCGGCCTTTCGGTAAAAGCATGGGCCAACTCGCCTTTACTGCAGTCGCTTTCAGGTGCAAACAACGATCATGTACTGGTGTTGGTACAATTATCGGGTGGTAACGACGGCTTGAACACACTAATTCCTTTAGAATTTTACAGCGATTACAACCGTATCAGGCCAAACATTGCCATACCCGAAAACAGGGTACTGGCTTTGGATAATAATATTAAAACCGGTCTTCATCCTTCTTTAACCGGCATGCAACAAATGTATAATGAAGAAAAACTATGTGCTATACAAGCTGTAGGTTATCCTTCTGCAAATGGTTCACATTTTCGTTCTATGGATATTTGGTTAACGGGTTCCGATACCAACCAGTATTTATCAACAGGTTGGGCCGGCCGGTATTTAAATCACCAGTTTCCTAATTACCCGGTTGGTTTTCCTAATGATGTAATGCCCGACCCGTTAGCATTGCAGATAGGCTCAGTATTATCACCGGTGTTTTTAAGTCCTACAGGTTTTAATGCACTGGCAATTGACGAAAGCCTTAATTTTTATAATTTAATTGATGCCATACAGGATCCTGTACCCAATACTCCCGGTGGTGTGGAGTTAACTTATTTACGTACCGTGGCCAAGCAAACTAACAAGTATGCCGAAGCGATAACAAATGCTGCAGCAAATGTTAGGCAGCAATCGCCCTACCCGGCTGATAATTACCTGGCAGCACAATTAAAAGCAGTAGCAAAACTTGTTGCAGGAGGGTTAAAGACAAAAATTTATATGGTAAGTATGGGTGGTTTTGACACACATGCCGGACAGGTGAATGGAGGTAATCCGCTAACCGGAAATC
>DAOLYC010000133.1:0-6568 GCA_035425605.1 Ferruginibacter sp. | reverse complement strand
ATAAGATTTTTGCCTATGTGGTGGTATAGGGTAGTGGATTAATGTTTGAATTCCGGCTTTTTCCAGGTACTTAAGCAGTTCATCTCTTTGTTCACATCTTATCACAAACAAATGCCACACATGTTCCAGTTTATTTTGCGGCATCTGCGGCAATATAATTTTTTTGTTTTTAATATTATTAATATAATAAGCTGCCACACGCCTCCTGGCTTCATTTTCCTGTTGTAAATATTTTAATTTTACATTTAATATTGCTGCCTGTATTTCATCAAGCCTGCTGTTTACTCCCATCAAATTATGAACATATTTTTTTGAAGAACCATAATTGGCAATGGCTCTTAATCTTTCTCCTAGTTCTGTATTATTAGTTGTAACAGCGCCGGCATCTCCTAAAGCCCCCAGGTTTTTGCCCGGGTAAAAACTAAATGCTGCAACATCGGCCAGTGAGCCGGTCTTTCTACCTTGCCATTCTGCACCAATTGCCTGTGCATTATCTTCAATTATTTTTAGATTGTATTTATTCGCAAGTTCAAATATTTTATCAGAAATAATAACACGGCCATACAGATGAACCAACATAATAGCCTTGGTTTTAGCTGTTATTTTCTCTTCAATTTTATTTATATCTATATTGAATGTATTTATATCGGGTTCAACAAATACTGGGGTTAACCTATTATCGCTAATGGCTAAAACAGAAGCGATAAATGTATTAGCCGGAACAATTACTTCATCATCTTCCTGCATAAGGCCCATTTGCAGATAACTTTTAAATATTAGCCGAAGAGCATCCAGGCCATTTGCTACGCCTATGGCATGTTTTACTTTTATGTAACTGGCTAAATTGTTTTCAAAACTTTCAACTTCCTTGCCATGAATAAACCAGCCGCTTGTAAAAACTTCTAAAAGCTTTTGTTCAATTTCTTCTTTATGCTGCATGTTTACAGCTTTCAGGTCAAGGAATTTTATCACTTTGTAGAATTTTAGATAGTTGCAATGATGTAGATTTCTGCTGCAATTTCAGGATAAGATTCTCCTAACTTTAAAAAGGCCGATAACATTTCCTGTGTCCAGCTTTCCTCAAGTTGCTTATCAGATAAAGGCTTTAACCAGTAACCGCCAAACTTTTCAATAACATATCCGGCATTACTAAAATCTGCTTTAAAAGAATCGGGATTATAAATTCGCATGTGGCCATGATGAATATCTTTTTCGCTTTGCGAATAAATTGTTTTTAGCAATCCCATTTCTACAGCAGCCTGCCTGTGAATAGATTGTGCATTAGGCACAGCACATAGCACTTTGCCACCGGGCGCAAGCCATTGTTTAATTATTTTAAGCAATACAACCGGATCGGCAACATGCTCCAGTACGTGCCCCAGTACAATGAAATCGAATTTTTCTGAAAGTACTGTATCTTCAAAAAGTGATTGAATGATTTTAATGGAAGGAAATTTTTCTTTAAGCTGTTGCGCAAAAACCGTAGATCCTTCAATTACAGTTAAGTTCGAATCAAATTTTAATAAGTGTTCTGTCATTAACCCTTCGGCAGGGCCAAGCTCTAAAATTTTGCCTTGTTTTAAAAACCTCGAAAATATCTTAAAAGAATATAAGATAGTATTACTATTGGTGAATGTAGTGTAAAGAGATTGAGATGCTACTTCATTTAATTTTGATTCGCTGAATGTACTCATGTTAATGTTAAAAAATATTGATTAATATCGGTAAACTGTTTAGCCTTGTTAAAATCAGGTAACAGGTACAACGATGTTTTTACCTGCACAAAGTTAATATTTAATTGAACAGCGGCTTCATAGTCAGATGTTGAGTCGCCACAAAAAGATATGATATTGTAGCGCTGATTTAATTGCTCCAGCATTACCGATTTTGGATTTTTGATCAAATGGTGTTCTATAAAATGTATTTCATCAAAATAATTTTTTAGGCCAAGGTTCACTAATTGATTTATGGAGTTTTTTGGGTTATTTCTAAGCGAAAGCAGTATAAATTTGAAATTTTTCTTTTTTAATGATGCCAATAAATTTTCATCCACTATTAATGAATCTAATGCAAGGTATTTATCGCTTTCGATATTTTGCTGATAATATAAATTAAAATTTTCCCAATCAGGATCTATATTGAGGCTTTTAAGCAAGTTGCTGTTAGATAAATTATTAAGTCTGCGTAATTGAAAATAATTTTCATAATCAATAAAATCTATACCAATACCATACAGGTAATTGTTAATACAGCAGTATTGCCGGTAGTGGGTTGATAATAATGTATCATCCAGGTCTAAAATAATTGCTTTATCCTTCATAAAAATTTTCGTTCCAATACCTTGTCATAAAAATTCCCTTTTTAACAGGGCTATTTTTAAAAGTTTCAAAAAGCGGAGACTGAATTGATTCAAAAGCAGTAAGCAATGGGCTGTTTAAACCTGCATGATAAGACAATATACCGGCGCCTGAAAAGCGTGGATTCATTTCAATAAAGTAAGCGGTTTCATTTTCAATGATAAACTGAATATTGGAAGCACCTTTATATTGCAAACTTTGGTGGATTTTTTTTGACAAATCTTCCAGCAACGGAAAGTTCACTGTTTCTCCCTTGGTAGAAATGCCTTCTTTTGTTTCAATCCTTTTTCTAACACAACAATTAAAGTAATCGCTATTATAAGCTGTGTAACAATCTATGGTGTACTCATCACCCATTACTAACTTTTGCAAAAAACCATTTTCAAAATCAAGTGGCAGTTTGCTTTCATCAGCCGAATTAATTATTTTAATTCCTTTGCTGCTAACGCCTTTATTGGGTTTATAAATGGCCGGATAAATAACACTTTTTGCATTATTATACATAGCAGGTACCTGAATATTTTGATTAGCCAGAAAAAAATTTATCTGTTTTTTATTATTGCATAAATCAATAATGGTTGGGTTATTAACTGCCCAAAATGTTAACTTCGGAAATTTTAATGAAATTTCTGCAATTTTTTGCACTTCCACATCGTGTATAGGAATAACGCAGTGAATGTTTTTTTCTTTAATGATTTTTATGAGTTGTATTTCATAGTCATCTGTTATTGCCATTGGAACCTGAAAAAAACTATCAACCAAAGGGCTTCCGGCACATAGCCTGGTAGAAAAGATATCGGTGCCTGTTATAGAAATATCCTTATGATAACGCAATGCTTTAACTACGCCTATTGCTGTATTGCTGCCTAAAGATGTAACCAATACATTAATCATAAGGTTGTTTTAATTAATAAACCATGTCCGTTTAAATTATGTACAAAAAATGCATTGGTAGTATTGGCAGCTAATTCGTTTACCAATTGAGTTATACCGGCACAGGCTGCAAATCCGTAATCATCAAAAATAACCACACCGCCAACAACCATTCGTTGCCAAACCCAGTTAAAAATATCTTTTGCAGACTCATAAACATCCACATCAATATGGCAAATTTTAAATTTCTCTGTATCCAGTAAAGCGGCATTGTTATCAGGAAAAATTCCTTTTAATATTTTATAAGATGTAATGCCTTGTTGGGCCATTAGTTTTTCAACTGTTTCAATAGAGGTATCGGCATGTTCTCCACCTTTATATTGATTATCTTTTTCGCCAGCTTTGGCAACACCTTCAAACGTATCGCATAAAAAAACTGTAGATTGATTTTTATTGGTTTTTGCAAGCAAAGCTGCAGTTCCACCACGCCAAACACCAACTTCAATAATGGCTGCAGGGTTGTTTTTTAAACCGCTGCTAATACTCCAAAGTTCGTAGCAGCGATAAATATCAACTAAGGTGTTTTCTTTAACCGAATCGTATGTTCTTAAAAATTCATTATCGCCTAACCAGGGCGAATAAGTGCTTTTTGGAAAAACCAGGCTTTGCTTAAACCGATTCTCCCTTTCTTCCCAATAGGCATGAAAATAATGGTTATTTTCAAAAGAGTATATTTCTTCCATGTTGGTTATTTCAAAAATTCGTTATAGTCTCTTATGTAATCTGTTTCAGTGTATGTATCGCTTGCTATGCACATTTGTACTGCATTATGGCTGTATTGCATTATACGCCAGCACATCTTAGGTACATATAGGCCTGTTTTTGGCGTATCTAAAATGAATTCCTGTTTATTACCATTTTTCATTTCTGTGGTTACTATTATTTTACCGGCTACTGCAACCAGTATCTGCTCTAAGTTATAGTGCGAATGAAAACCCCTTTTTACATCCTCGGGTGTATAATAGGTCCAGTAAATTCTTTGAGGTACAAATGGAAGTGTTTCTTTTTCGGCAATAGATATATATCCAATATCTGATTTACCGATTGAATTAAAATGAATAAGATATGGTGTTGATGACATTTTGTTTTGTTATATTAATCAATATTAAAAATACAATACGAGGTAAATTTAAATCTTTAATTAATAGTATGATTTATGATTTGCCGGGTGTAATGCTATTTTTTATAAATACCCCATCTGTTTGTAAAACCGCACCATTTACCGGGCTTAGTAGTTCTTCTGTATTACCATGATATTGAAAACCTAATTGCAGCATTTCATGATAAATGCCATCAAACAAGGTTTGGCCTTTATATAATGGTTTATATGTTAATTCAATAAAAACAACTTGTGCATTTGCAATTATATCAGCTCCACCTTTTATTACTTTGTCCTCATATCCTTGTGTATCAATTTTTACCAGGTAAGGTTTTATTAATGGCAACTCACTTTGTAAACCATCAAGCTTTTTTACTGGTATTAATTGCTTTTTTGAAGCTGCAGTGTGTTTAAAATTCTTAACATGCAAATCATTAACTTCAAGCAATGATGATGAGGGCGAAAAGTTATTTATATTCATCTCTATTTCGGCATCTTCATCGCCACAAGCCATATTAAACGCTTTAAATCGGTTGTCGTTGCTAAAGTTTTTCTTCAATTTTTCATAACAATGAGGAATCGGTTCAAAAGAATAGATAGTACTCTCTGGTAATAGTTTCCTGATTATGGATGCAAACTGGCCTTCGTTTGCACCAATATCAATTACCGTTTTTATGTTCATTTCCTTTAGCCAGCGTAATCGCAGCAATTCACCATCGCTTTTATCTTTTAATGCATAAAAATCAAAACCCAGGCTACGGGTAAATTGATGTATGTATTTTTTAATTCCCATTTTTTATTTGTGAGGTTTTTACAAAAGTTAATAATTTTTATCAATCAAATGAAAGCGCCATGTTTTTTCTCTAGCTTTTGTAAAAATATATTCAAGGCTCTTTTTTTAAAGTTATCCAGTGGGTAACTAATATTTTCTGTATAATATTTGCGCAAATTGTACAGGTCTGTTTTGTACTGCTGTAAAATTTGATCAAGCGATTCAAGCCCCACTTTATTAGCATCATTAAAAGCCGAAATAAACTTACTGGACATTTTTTTATTACTTACCCAGGCTGCAAATACAAATGGTAAACCTGTCATTTCTTTCCAAGCCTCACCAAGATCGTAAATATATTTTGAATGTAGCCTTTTGGCCAGCGCTCTGTCGCCAATTACCAGGCCAGCCGTACTACCTGAAATTTGTTGCTCATAATTTTCTGTTGCTGTAATAAATGTTGGCGAAATCATCCAATGTTCTTTAAGCAATATCTTTAATAATTCAACCGAAGTTCGGCTTTGGTAATCCAGTAAAACTGTTTCTATTTCCTGAATTGGAACTTCACTGAACAAACAAACACTGGCTACTTCACCATCACAACCAATGCAATAATCCGATATAATATGATATTCTTTCAAAGAGGGTATTACAGCCACAGGAACCAGTCCAATATCTATTTTATCCTGTTTTAATAATGTTGCAATGTTTGCAGGGTGGTCAATCAGTAATTCCAGTTCATCTTGTATCATTCCCTGTTCAAATCCATAAATGAGCGGTTTGGTATTTAAATAGCTAACTGCCCCAACTTTTAACTTCTGTGCCAATTAATGTATTTTTGCGGCAAATTTACAGTAACATCATGGATTTAAATCAACTTACTGCCATATCTCCGGTTGACGGAAGATACCGCAATCAATTACAACAGCTAGGCTTATATTTTAGCGAATTTGCATTGATAAGATATCGTGTTTTTGTGGAGGTTGAATATTTATTGTTTCTGGCAGAAAAGAAATTTTTTAAGGTTGATAGCAAAACAAAACAATACCTGCAAAAAATTACTGACGAATTTTGTTTGGCAGATGCAGATGAAATAAAACAAACAGAAAAAGTAACCAACCACGATGTTAAAGCGGTTGAATATTTTATTAAAAAAGCTTTAAACTCCTGCAATGCCGGGCATTTACAGGAGTGGGTACATTTTGGTTTAACATCGCAGGATATAAACAATACTGCTATACCATTGCTTTGGAAAGATTGTATGGAGTTGGAATATTTACCTGCTGTAATAAACCTGCAACATGCTATTGGCAAACTGGCTATTTATTGGAAAGATATACCCATGCTGGCACGTACACATGGACAACCTGCCAGTCCCACAAGATTAGGTAAAGAATTGATGGTTTTTGT
>DAOLYC010000132.1:0-6648 GCA_035425605.1 Ferruginibacter sp. | reverse complement strand
TAAGCCCTAACTTAGCTTTTTTCTTTTGATAAATGATATTTACCAATGGTAACACATGTTGTTTTACTGCTTCATGAAACTGGTAACAATCTTCTTTTGTGTAATCAAAACGGCCTAGTTCTTTAAAGCGGTAATCCCGGTAATTGGTAAACCCGGCATTCAATGCTTCCTGGTTTCTTTTCTCAATCAGTTTATCATAAAGCAAATCCAATTCGTCTTTATCTGCAAGTCTTCTTTCATTTATCTTAAGATAAACTTCTTCTCTAATTTTCTCATCGGGGCTTTCTAAAAACTTTGCTGCTTGTTGCAAAGTGTATTCTTTACCATTAACCGTTACCATCATCTTACCCGATATAGCCCCGTACTGTTGCTGCATTACAGAAAGCTCTGCCTGTAGAGGAATATTTTCTTCTCTAAACAGCTCAATACTTTTGCGTATGTTTCGTAAATATGTAAAATATTTTTTTTCGTCCAACTCTTTAACCAACGGGAGATTGAGTAGTTTCTTATTCAAAGCATCGGCATAGGGTTGAATTTTAGGCTGTATCTCCATACAAAAGAAAGTAAATGCTTCTTCCAGCAATTTATTTTCAGTATCGCATGTCATCTTTATTTGTCGCCAACAGGCATCTTCACTTACAATAGCTTCCAGCTCACTCTGGTCTTTCAGCCATTTTTCCAGCTCTTCTTTAGTGTTTATGTTCCTTTCCAGTAAATCCATAAAAAGGGGCTCCAGGTTTTGCCAGTTAGTAACAACAAAATTATCGGGAACAAAATGTCTTGGTTGTTTTTTTATCTCTGCTGTATAATTCATAATCGTTGTATTATGTGCTGGTAAAAAACTTTTATAATAAAAAACAATTTAAAAAGTTTGTAATTAACCTTTATTATAAATGATATTAATCTGCTACCCAATATTTATTACATTGGCTTGCGTTTAACCTAATAATCTGGTTTTGGAAAATTTAGTTACCTGAAAATATTAGTGATTTTTTTCAATGTAAAAATTAAAAGAAGCCATCAAATTATGCCATCTTCCTGGGCGCATTTATTTTTTTAGCAGGTGCATTTTTTACGGCGGCTGCTTTTTGTTCCACGGCTTTTGGTTTATTATCTGTTACTATTTCGGTGTCTGGCAGTTCAGATAATTTAATTTCAATATTATTTGACTTTAAAACATTAAACCATTTTATCATTTTTTTCATATCGCTGGCATACACCCTGCTAATATCCATCGTAGGGTAAACCTTTTCAAAATATTTTTTTATGTCGGCTGCATCTTTTTCATTCGGTAATTTTTCTACGCTTGCGGCCATAGCATTAAACACATCAGCCAGGTTTACATTATCTGAAGTAGTAAAAACCTCTATACTTTCAATATGAGAAAAATTGTGCACACGGGTGCTTACAAACTTTGTGCTTTTATCTTCAAGCGATTTTACCACTCCGCCATCAGCTTTTGAAGATAATAATTCAAACAAGCCTGGCAGGCCGGTTACTGATACCAATTTACTGTATTCCATATACGTCGTTTTTTTGGGCTGCAAGTTAGCTTTTATTGATTGAATTTTTCTTCTGGTATTTATAATAGTCCGTTAATCCATACCAATTACCATTGATACACTATAAATACCGTACTTAATTCAAAGTCAACTTTTTGTTTAAAAACGCTGCCTGTTGCGCCAGTTTATTTACATGTTGTCGTCTAATTAAGCGTACAAAAGAAAAAATTTATGAGTATAAGATCTATTTTTTTAGTAATGATATTTAGCCTGTGTGCTGTAATTGCAAAAAGCCAGGATATTACATTAACAGGTAAGTTATCAGACAAGGACAATAAAGGGCCAATTGCCGGAGCTACTGTAGAGTTAAGGGCCAAGTCAGATTCGCTGAATCCTATAACCGTTTTAACCGATAATAATGGTGATTTTATTTTTAAAGGCCTTAAAGTAGATAAATACAGGCTGACAACCAGCGCCAGCGGATATGATATCATAGAACAAACCATCAATTTGCAGGCAAGTAATAAATCGCCATTACAATTTACACTTACTAAAATGGCCAAAGACCTGGATGAAGTTACAGTAGTAGCAAAAAAACCAGTGGTAATTCAAAAAGGAGATACGCTGCAATTTAATGCCAGCGAATTAAAGGTTAATCCCGATGCAACTGCCGAAGACATGATAAAAAAACTGCCCGGTGTTACCATCGACAAAAGTGGCAATGTAACTGCCGCAGGCGAACAGGTAAAAAAAGTTACGGTTGATGGACGTGATTTTTTTGGAGATGATGCAACCGCTGCATTAAAAAACCTCCCGGCCTCAATCATTGATAAAATACAGGTATTTGATAAACTGAGCGACCAGGCTGCATTTACCGGTTTTGATGATGGTAATAGTGTAAAATCAATTAACATAGTTACAAAAGCAGGTATGCGTAATGGTCAGTTTGGCCGTTTGTATGCAGGTGCCGGAACACAAGGCACTTATACTGCAGGGGGAAATATGAGTATGTTTAAAAACAATATGCGTTTAACTTTTGTAGGTCTTGCCAATAATGTTAATCAGCAAAATTTTGCTTCGCAGGATCTTTTAGGTATAAGCAGTGGTGGCCGTGGCGGCCGTGGTGGTTTTGGGGGAGGAAACAATTTTAATGTAGGTGTTCAAAACGGGATAAGTAAAACCAATGCTTTCGGTTTAAACTATTCTGACCAGTGGGGAAAAAAAGTGGAAGTAACCGGAAGTTATTTTTTTAATGATAACAATGTCAACAACAACCAGTTTTCTAACACACAAAATTTTTTAGCAAACGATACAACGCTTTATAAACAACAAAATGTTTTATCAAACACTAAAAACAATAACCATCGTTTAAACTTCAGGATTAATTATAAGATTGATGATAAAAACAGTTTGATGATTGTACCCAGCTTAAGTTTTCAAAACACCAGGTTAAGTAGCGATGTTTCAGATTTTAATTCATACTCGCCCAACGATAGTTTAAGCAGATCGGATAACAACACCTATTCAAAAGGTACCGGCTATAATTTTCATAACAATATTCTGTTCCGTCATGCATTTGCTAAAAAGGGAAGAACCGTTTCAATAAACCTGGGAACAACTATCAATAAAAATGATGGTGATACCTATAACACTAATAAAACAAGTTATTATTCCAGTTTAATTAATACAGATGACTCTCTGCAGCAATACACCAGTTCTATATCAAATGGTTACCAGTTATCGGCAAATGTTGTTTATACAGAACCAATTGGAAAAAAAGGCCAATTACAGTTAAACTATTCTCCATCATACTCAAAAAGCAAAGCAGATTTGGAAGTGTTTAAGTATGATTATGCTGGTGATAAATACTCATTGTTTGTAGATAGCCTTTCAAACAAGTTTGATAATATCATAACAAAACACAGTACAGGTTTAAGTTACCGGGTTGGAGACAGGGACAACATGTTTTCGGTGGGGTTATCTTATCAATACACAGCGCTTAACAGCGACCAATCTTATCCGTATGCTGCTAATGTTCGTCTTAATTTTAATAACTTATTGCCTAATTTAATGTGGCGCAAAAAAATAAATTCAAAAAACAGTATCAGGGTATTTTATCGTGCCAATACCAATACCCCATCTGTTAGTCAATTGCAGGATGTAATTAATAACAGCGATCCCCTGTATGTTTCAAAAGGCAACCCTAACTTGAAGCAACAGGTGGGCAACATGCTTAGCACACGGTACACTTACACCAACACCGCAAAATCAAAAAGCTTCTTTGCCAATATATTTCTTTTGCAAAACAGCAATTATATAACCAATGCTATTTACAATATAAAAGGACAGGATACAGTATTAAACAATACTGTTACCCTTCATCCAGGTTCTCAACTGGCTATACCAATAAATATGAACGGGTACTGGAGTTTACGTACATTTTTAACTTATTCCATGCCTTTAAATTTTATGAAAACAAACCTCAGTATTAATGCAGGTGTAAATTACAGCAAAACTCCGGGCATGATTGATAACATAAAAAATGAATCACAATCAACAACCTATAATGCAGGTGTTGTACTTGCAAGCAACATCAGTGAGTATGTAGATTTTAACCTTAATTACTCGGCCAATTTCAATAATGTAAAAAACACAGTTAACCCTACAACAAAATATATTCAGCAATCTGCCGGTTTACAAATAAACCTGTTAAATAAAAAAGGTTGGTTTTTACAGAATGATATCAATAACGAAAACTATAGTGGTTTATCAGGAGGATTTAACCAAAATTATTGGTTATGGAATGCTGGGGTAGGAAAAAAATTCCTGAAAAACCAGGCTGGTGAACTTAAACTTTCTGTTTTTGACCTGTTGAAACAAAATCAAAGTATTACCCGTACAACAACAGCCAGTTCAATTCAGGATGTGCAAAACCTGGTGTTAAAGCAATACTTTATGCTAACATTTACATATAACCTTAAGAATTTTGGAACAGCCAGTGCATCAACTAATACTAATAATAACCAAAGGGAAAGAATGGGGCCTCATTCTGGTGGAGGATTTCGTCCCTTTTAATTAATTTAGGAGGATAAACAAATGAACCATTTTGAACCAACCGGATTTAATTGCACAACTGCAGCAGGGAGATGAACAAGCTTTTACAAAGCTGGTTGAAGAGTGGCAGGATATGGTTTATAATACAGCATTAGGTATTGTTCAAAATGAAGAAGATGCTGATGATATTACACAGGAAGTTTTTATACAAGTGTATCAGTCAATAAGTTCTTTTAAAGGCATTTCTAAATTTTCTACCTGGTTATATAGGATAACAGTTAGTAAAGCGCTTGACCATGAAAAGAAAAAAAAACGTAAAAAACGTTTTGGTTTTGTGCAAAGTTTGTTTAACAACCAGGATGAAGAAATATTGTTACCAGCGGTTTTTGATCATCCCGGCGTAGAACTGGAAAAGAAAGAAAAGGCACGTGAGTTGTTTAATGTATTAAAAAATATACCCGATAAGCAACGGATTGCATTTACACTTCATAAGCTTGAAGGAAAGAGCCATCAGGAAGTTGCCGAAATTATGAACACAACTTTATTTGCTGTAGAATCATTGATAAGTCGTGCAAAGGCAAATTTGAAAAAAGAATTAATAAAATATTACGGAACATTAAAAGATACGATATGAGTAACATAGAAAACATAAACAAACTTGCAGAGGAGGCATTAAGCAGTGTGGATTCAATTAAAAGAGCAACAGCAAAACCTTTTCTGCTTACCCGTATTCATGCACGTATGAATAAAGAAACAGTATCGCTGTGGGAAAAAGCAGGCTGGTACATCAGCAGGCCGGTTGTTGCTTTCGCTGGCCTCTGTTTAATCCTTTTAATTAATGCAGCCGTAATTGTTTCTAAAAACTCATCAACACAAACTACCAATGTAGAGCAAACAACGCAGGCGTCTTCTGATGAATTTTCTTATACGGTAGCAACTATTTACGATGTATATAACAATCAACCATAATGATAAAAAAAGAAAACAGATCAAAGGTTTACCTTTTAATTATTGCCATTTTATTGGTAACTAATATTGCACTATTATCTTTTTTGTTTTTTAAAAAAGGTAATAATAAATTTAATGGAAAACGTCCCGATAGGGCAACAATGATATCGGGATTCTTAAAAACTGAAATTGGTTTTGATAACACCCAACTTGCACAATATGATACTTTAAGTGCCAGGCATAAAGCAGACATGAAAAAAATGTTCGATAGCCTGCGAAGCTCAAAAGATAAACAGTTTAAACAGTTAGCAACAGGTAATTTCAGCGATTCGGTAATGATATCTGTAGCAAACCAATCGGCAGCTAATCAAAAATTAGTAGAACTACAAATGTTTACGCATTTAAAAGATATACGCCAGCTTTGCAAGCCTGGCCAACTGGCTGCATTCGATTCGTTGTTTGCCAGAATACTTAACAAAAATGTTACAAGAAAAAAATCTTCTGATCACTAACAATAAATATTTTATAAATAACCTCTTCATTAAAAAATAAATCTAAAAAAATGAAAAAACAAGTAATATTGATAGCATTAGCAGCTATCTTCAGCATTAATGCAGTAAGTGCACAAGGTGGCAGGCAGCGCCAAACCCCCGAAGAAAGAACTAAAACAACGATGGAAAAAATGGCCACCTTAAATCTGGATGCAGACAGCAAAGTAAAAACAGAAACTATTTTTACCGAATTTTACAAAGCCCAGCAAGATGCTATGGTAGAAATGCGCTCAAGTGGAAATGTTGACCGGGAAGCATTTGCCGCAAAACGCAAAGAACTTAATGATGCCAGGGATAAAAAATTGAAAGAAGTTTTTACCGAGGCTCAAATGAAACAATGGAAAGATGAAATTGAACCATCGCTGAGGCCACAAAGAGGTGGCGGACAAGGCGCAAAAGATGGCGGAAAATAATTCATTAAAGGTGAATGCGAATACGGGCCCTGCAAATTTATTTGCGGGGCTCCTCGTTTTAAAAACAATCACCCGTTTAACATGAATCCATCCTTTTTGCTAAATCTGCCCGGATGACTGGCCGGACGGGCAAAATAAAATCTGTGATCATCCATCAAATCCGTTCAATCCGTGCCTGCC
>DAOLYC010000131.1:0-6649 GCA_035425605.1 Ferruginibacter sp. | reverse complement strand
GTTGCAGGGCTTTATTAGAACTGTTTAGTCTTTTTTTATTTCGGTTAATGATCCATACAATAACTAATAAAGAAAGCAGGGCTGCAAATGCAGAAAATATTAACCAGCGTTGCTGCAGCGACTGCCGAACAAATTCTTGTTCTTTTTTTGAAAATTCATTTTCAGCTTTATAGTTTGCCACTATGCGTTCGCTTTCCAAACTTTGCAAACTATCGGCATATATTTTAAAATTGCGAAAATATTTTATAGCATTGTTTCCATCGCCCAAGGCTTCATATATATCTGCCACAATTTCATTGGCATCTCTTAAAAGCTGTACCTGGCCCATACTTTCAGCCTTTTGTAATCCTTCTAATCCATTTTCTAATGCGGCTTTATATAATCCTTCGCTTTTCTTAACTTTTGCCAAACCTATTAGCGCTTTACAGGTTGCTCTTCCATTATCTTGTTGCCTGGATATGGTGAGAGCACTTTCGAAAAAATCATAAGATTTTTGAATACTGTCTAATCTAAGATAAGTGTC
Organism: Ferruginibacter sp.; assembly: GCA_035425605.1. Classification (GTDB taxonomy): domain Bacteria; phylum Bacteroidota; class Bacteroidia; order Chitinophagales; family Chitinophagaceae; genus Ferruginibacter. The sequence goes on along the minus strand of DAOLYC010000131.1, from coordinate 6,126 downwards.
GCCTAAGGTATTGCTTACAGCAACCAATATGTCCGGAATATTTTTAAGCTTAGCCAACTCAAACGCAATACTCAAATTATGCAAGGCTTTGGATGGGTTGTTTTGTTCGAGATTTACTTCACCAATATTATTAAAAGCTAATGCCATACTGGATGTATCTTTAATTTCTTTGGCAATTTTTAAAGTTTCATTATAAGCAGTTTCCGCTTCAGCCATTTTACCCTGGTAAAAATAAACGGTACCAATATTGTTGTAGCTACTCATAATAACCGGTTTATCATTTACTAATTCAGCAGCTTTAAGTGATGCATAATATTTTTGTAAAGCCACAGGATAATTTCCCTGGTTTAAATGAATGGATGCAATATTGCCAAGTAATCCCGATAAAGTTTTTTTAAATCCTTCTTTTTGTGCCAGTGCATAAGCTTTTTCATAATAATCCAAAGCCTTTTCAAAATTACCTTTTGTTTGATAAGCGCTACCATAAAGATTAAAGGCATTTACTTCTCCTTCGGTAGAGTTGGCATTTTTGCAATCTTGCAATAGGGTAGGTAGTAAATTCAAGGCCGTATCGGGATAACTATCGGCATATATTGAAACAATCCTGTTGAGCGTTTTTAGATAAGAAGTATCATTACGAAATTCTTTTTTTTGTTGAAGTGCATTTAATTTGCTTTTTAAATGTTGCAGGTCGTTCTGTTGAGCTGGAACAGAAATACCAAAACCAAAAAGTAGCAATATAAAAAGTAAAACAAAACGATTAAAATTACTCATACTAATACGCTTTTTACAGCAGTTTAAAAAAACAGAAAATCGGGTTCCTGAAAATAATCTTTTTATGTGAATATTGTAAGTATAAATTCTGCAACTTGCCTGTTAAACCCTGGCATTCTTATTTCATAATTGGGTAGTGAAACGGCGCCTAAAAAACATAATATGGATAGTTATAAAGTATGAAAAAAAAGCCCTACCTTACTTTTCATCTAAAACTAAACTATATGCAAAAACAAATTAAAAGTGTTCTTTTATTTCGCTGGGCTACAGTTTTTCTGGTTACTTCGTTTTTTTTTATAGCCTGTAATAGCGGCGAAACTAAAAAAGAAGATGCGCCAATGCCTGCACCTGTTGAAGCAAAAAAAGACAGTTTGCCACCCATTGACCATGACACACTTATTAAGGATAAGCCTGAAGTGATAATTAATAAGCCAGGCTCGTAATGCTTCATTATTTACATAAACATAAAGGAAAAAGTAAAACTGCTTTTTCCTTTATGTTTTTTAGTGCATTTATAGTTTTGAGTTTATTGCTTGGCAGTTGTTCGGTTTACGGCCAGGCGTATTATTATTTTGTTAATGAAATAAATTCACCTGTTACTCCAGTTTATACGTACAAAACATTTTTGACCTTACAGCCCGATGGTAACGCCACTGCAAGAATACAATACAACGATGCGTTTTCAAATGAATTGTTTTTAGTTGAACTAAACCTAACCGATTCAACTGATGAAACTTCAAGCGCAACAACAAAATACCTGGTTGCAAACAGCACTCCTAAACTAATTGTAGGTTCGGCGGATACTTCGTTTTTGATGCCTAGATTTATTTTTATAAAAAAATATGATAGCCTCAACTATTATTACGAGCCCGTTGGAACAGAAATAAAAATGCCTGGCGGAAACTGGGTAAATGCAAAAAATATCAGTATTCAACAAAAAACTTTTGATGATTTAAAACATGATGTTGGTTTTGTGGGAGCCTTTTATTTTACTACCGAAACTTTTTACCAGTACATTTTTGATGAAGAGACTAAAGCCATCCCTGTACCCAGAGATGAAAAAATGTTTTTGATAGTGGTAACAGATACTGTAGATCATTCTATAGGCAAAAGCACAAAAACTGATTTGAATAATGTAACCGCTTTGTTTACAAATCTTGCTAAAAGTTTGGGTATAATAAGAATTATACCAACAATCATTGCAGGCAGGGATTACAATAAAGCTTCAGTAGAGCTGGCATTAAAAAAACTAGAAGCACAAAAACCTGCAGCAAAAGACATTATCATTTTTTATTTCAGTGGCCATGGTTTTAGATTGCCGGGAGATGGAGAATATCCACGTATGTCATTTAGAACACCTGCAAACAGGCAAAAGCAGGAACTGGGTGATAATATGGAACTGGAAGCAGTTGATAAACGATTAAAAGCACTGGGCGCAAGAGTTACTTTAGTGTTGGGAGATTGTTGCAATACCGATATTTATGCTAACCCGGTTATTGGTGATGATGCTATTAAAAGCAAAGGTGGCGGATATTTGGGTAATTTTAATTTATCCAATGCACAAAAACTTTTTTTACCAGTAATGCCTGTATCTATTTTTATTGCAAGTGTTAAAAAAGATCATGTTTCACTCAGCCATCCCGATATTGGCGGTTATTTTACACACTTTTTTACAGCCGAACTTGAAAAAAATCTTTGGGGTTATTATAACAACTCTTCATTAATATTTGCTGGTCAAAACAATGCATCCTGGCTTCGTATTATTGTTAATTCAAGTACCAATACGGCAGCAAAAGCTTTACGAAAAGTTTGTGGTAAAACAGAAAACGACCGCTGCAATCAACAAGCAGAGTTTAACCTTGTGCCAATGCAATAAACTTAAATACTTAATATTTATTGAATTCCCGCTTTAGGAAACCTGTAGCTAACGGGAGCTTTATAATCATCTGAAAAAAGGTTTATATTTTCATAATCTATATAAACAGAATAATTGTTGAGGAGCATCTTCCATTTGGTTGTATTCCTAAACCTATCCCAGGCGTTATCTGCATCCAACACATATTTGTAGTTGAAACCGGCTTCTAAGGCTTGTTTTAATATTGCCAACGCTTTATCATCATGCTGTAAAACTGCGTTCATGCTTGCCATTGCATACAACCGAAATATACCAGGATTGGTATTGGTATTAAACTTGGCAAACTCACTTACAGGTTTTATTAAAATGTACTTTATTGAATCTTGCAACCAGTTAAGTGCTTTATGTATTTTGCCTTGCATCAATTGTTGTTTTGCATACAAAATATAAAGGGTATTTTTTTCATCGGAACTGGTTGGTACAAAATTTTTGAAAAAAACCGAAAGGTTAGTCATTGGATTATTCAGTAAATGAAATTGTGCTAATAACAGAAGCTGCCTGCGATTTAATTGTTTACGGTCATATAAACTATCTAGTTGATTTTTGGCGGCTGTTAATTGATTGTTGTGTAAGAGATATGCAATAAATTTATTTCTAAAATTAGCATCGCCGGGTTGCAAACGAAGCAATGCTGTATAATATGTATTGGCAGTTTGTACTTCACCCATCCAACTGTTTAATTCGGCCAGTGGCTCCAATACTTTCTTTTGTGCATGAGCATCACCCGAAAGTTGTATGGATTGTTGTAAATAATTTGATGCATTTTGTACGGGATTATACACAGCCATGGGAATGCGGATAGTTTCGGCAGAGCCAGACAATTCAAAAACAATATCCGGTTGCTCGGGCAGGTCATCGGCAGCCATAAATGGATAAGCATATTCTTTAGATTTTTCGTAAAAACTGGGTTGCTCATCAATTGGCATTTGATGATATGTAAGCGCAAGTCGTTTGTATAAAAACAAACCAGCTTTTTCTTTCCACAAAAAATCTCTGGGAAAAAGATTCATCATCCTGTTATAAAAATTATAAGTTTCACTTTCTAACGCTCTGTTTATAGTGAGCCAGTAAAAATTAAAGGGAGTCCATTGTTCGGGCCCATAAATACCATTGATAAACTTTTGCTGTCGAATATCGGCTGCCAGCCGGTTTAAGTACACCTGGTTTAGTAAAATTTGTTCGGCCTGTACATAGTTGCCCCGGCCCTCTAATAACCTTGCCGCTTTAATGGCTCCTCCCATATTTATGGGAGTTTCGTATTGGTAAACAAGAAAATCGTCGATATTATTTTTTCGTTTCTCCATTTTTTCTGTTTCAAATAAGTTTACAGTTAGGGTTGAAGAACCGGGGTCATCTGAAAAAATAATTTTGTTATTCACGCATTGATAAAAAATTATTTTGGGTAGTGGGTGGCGCAAGTTGATATTATTTGCCCATTCATTTTGTGAAAGTGAAACATAAATATAATCGGGGTGTGTGTTGCTGTATATCTCAAAACTATACTCATAGTTTTTGTTTAATTGTATTGGAAGTATTACAGAATTTTGTACGATATTTTTGTCGAATTGAACTTTAATAGATTTAAAGTGATATTGTTTATGCAAACCCCACATACTATTACCCGGAGCAGAAAAATTATTAAACGAAGCCTGCTGTATTTGCCAGGTATTTTCAAAAGTAGATATGATGCGGTATTGATGGATGGCCGAATCGGTGAGTTGAAGTTTTTCATAAGTGCTTGCCAGCAGGTAATGGTCTTCTATAAAATGAAAACTAAAATTTTGGAATATCGCCAGTAAGCAACTGTCGCTAATGAGGGAGCCAGGTTTTAAAATGGATAGATTAAATGCGCTATCATTTTTTGAAAGGGCAATGGATTGCAGCAATGCATTTTTGGCTTGTAGCCAGTTTTGTTTTTGATACCATAATTTTCCCAGGTAATGATGGGCTAGTGGCAAACCGGGTTTAAGTTTTATTGCATTATTGAGTTCGGAAATTATTTCATCGGTGTTTGCTTTTGCGTTATTTATATGCTGCAAAGCAGATGCCAATAGGGTATAAGGTTGCAGTTCTTTATTATGCCATGCATTGGAATCAATTGAACATGTAATTTTTTCAAGTTCAAACTGTTTGCCAGGATTTGCGCCACCCAACTCTATTCCAAGAGAAAAGCTGTTGTCATTAATAGCAAATTGTTCTTTACGTTTTTTTGCCTGGTAAAAAAAATAATCTGCTTTAGCATATTCCCCGGTTTTTAAATATACAATGGCTAATCGCTCAAATGGTAAATAGTGTACATTGTTTTTTGCTATTGCGTTTTGGTAATACGATTCGGCAGCAAGCCAATTGTTTTCTTTTTCCATTACCAGGCCTGCATTTACATTTACAAAAGACAGGTTGGATTGTAATGATGTAGCTATATTGATGGCTGCTTTTGCCTTTTTTAAATTGTTTAAGGCCAGGTTCAAACGTATGCGGTTGCTCCAGGGTATGGCCCATGTGGGTGCCAGCACTGCAGCAATATTAAAATGGTATTCTGCAGAGTCGTACCTTTTTTTATACATAAACAAATTACCCAGTTCGTTGTGTATATAAGCTGCATAAGGTTGTAAGTTAAGTGCATGGTACTGTTGCTTAAACGCCATTGTTAACAGGCTGTCTTGATTTTTACTAACAGCAATCTGTAGCCGTGAAGTTAATCCAGCGATATAATAAAATTGTGTATTTAAAATTTGAAATAGATAATCGTTTTTTGGAGCTAATGATACTGCCAGTTGTAAAGGTGCTAAAAGACTATTGTAAGATCGGGTGCCGGAATAATAGTACTGCCTTTTTTCAAGCTCAGCAATATCGCCGATAAGGTAGGCATTAATCATATCTTGCGCTTTTTGCTGTATGGCCTGTATAAAATTTTCATTAAATCTTACAACCAAAAATGTGTTTTTCTTTAATTGGTTGATTAATTGATTGAGGGTATCGGTATTTATACGGCTTGCCCAATAAATCAGCTCATCCAATTTTTTTTCTATTACTGCCAGTCGCTTGTCAATTGAATCAACTTGTAAACCAATTGCCAGGGGTAAACCGTTTGTTTCAGAATAATGTTTCTTATAAAGGATTAACCTGTTATTGTTTAGTTGTTCCTTTGTTTTATTGAGTGAATCACTGGTAGTTGATATAGATTGATAAAAATGCAAACAGTTTTCAATAATTTTTGTTGGGATTTTTTGTGCTGGCAAATTGAAACATTGTTCCAGGTTGATATGCGATTCTAAATCACTGTTTTGTAGCAGTTGTATAAAATAATCGATGGGTTGTGGGCCAAGTGAAGCAAGGGATTGAAGACCTGCCGGAGAGTTTGTATTAATTAAATTGTTTTGTTCTATTGCTGTTTGGTATGTTTTTCTTGATATGGTATCTACTACTGCAACCGTAAA
>DAOLYC010000130.1:0-6654 GCA_035425605.1 Ferruginibacter sp. | reverse complement strand
TGCAGGTTTATTTTCTATTACAGGTATGGCCGCAGCAAATCATGCAGGTCCTGCTATTACCATTTCTTTTATAGTTGCAGCTTTTGGTTGCCTTTTTGCAGGATTATGTTATGCCGAGTTTGCATCTATGATACCTGTTGCCGGAAGTGCATACACTTATTCGTATGCCACAATGGGTGAGTTTATTGCCTGGATAATTGGATGGGATTTAGTATTGGAATATGCAGTAGGCGCCGCTACTGTTGGTATTAGCTGGAGCCGTTACCTCGTTAAGTTTTTAGAAGGTTTCGATATCTACCTTCCCCATTCTTTAACTGCCGGCCCCTGGGATGGTGGCATCATTAATTTACCGGCTGTTGGTATTATTGTTTTAATGAGTTTACTTTTAATAAAAGGAACTAGAGAAAGCGCTACTGTTAATGCAATTATTGTTGCCATTAAAGTAACAGTGGTACTAATTTTTATTTTCCTGGGATGGAAATATATTAATAATGATAATTACACTCCATACATACCTACCAATACAGGTAAATTTGGCGATTTTGGATTTAGTGGCGTAATAAGAGCAGCAGCCATTGTATTTTTTGCATACATAGGTTTTGATGCTGTTAGTACGGCTGCACAAGAAACTAAAAACCCCAAAAGAGATATGCCGATAGGGATTTTAGGTTCGTTACTGATTTGCACAATATTATATATCCTCTTTGCTCATGTGATGACAGGTGTTACCAATTATACTTCATTTGCAGGTAAGGATGGTATAGCTCCAGTAGCTGTAGCTATTGATCACATGGGTACTGCAAATGCATCCGGTGTTATACAACCAGATTATCCCTGGCTTAACAGGGCAATCATTGTTGCAATCCTGTTCGGATATTCATCTGTTATATTAGTAATGCTGATGGGACAATCAAGAGTTTTCTACAGCATGAGTAAGGATGGATTGATACCAAAAATATTTTCTACCGTTAATCCTAAATCTCAAACACCAGCAAAAAGTAACTTATTGTTCATGGTGTTTGTAAGTTTATTTGCAGCGTTTGTTCCTGCCCGTGTAGTGGGCGAAATGACCAGTATAGGAACCTTGTTTGCATTTATACTTGTATGTATTGGAATTTGGGTAATGCGTGTGAAGATGCCAGACTTACCCAGATCATTTAAAACACCCCTGGTACCATTAGTACCTATCATGGGCATTATAGTATGCCTGTTTATGATGGTGTTTTTACCACCCGATACCTGGATACGTTTACTTGTGTGGATGCTTATTGGTTATGACATATATTTAGTTTATGGGTCAAAAAACAGTCATTTAGGCAATGGCACCAATTCCAGAACAGGTATGAAGACAGCCCGGTTATCGGGTATCGCCCTTAGTGTTTTATTAGGCATTGTTGGTTTCTTACACCAATATTCTGCCGGGTTTGATTCTGACAAAACCTTACTATATATTTCTTTAATTTTTGCAGTAGTTCATTTATTTATTTATGGAAGTAAGTTAGGCAGACCAGAAAAAGATTAAAGGTTAGTTTTACAAATAAAAAATATCCGGTTATAAAAAAGCCGGATATTTTTTTTTCCTATCAAAAAAAATTGTACCTATATTCTTTAACCTTGTTAAGGATTACTTTTAAAGAGCAAGTTCCATCACATAATCATTCATAAAAAAGCCGTTACCAATATCAAAATCGGAAATATCAATAATTTTAAAGCCCAATTTTTCGTAAAATAACTTTGCTTGGTTGTGTCGGTTTACCTGTAATTGTAAAAAGTTTGCGCCCTCTTTTTTTATTTCAGTAATAATATGGTTAATGATAAACCTGCCAGTTCCTTTACCTTGTTGCGAAGGCAGGATATATATTTTATTCAATTTCCAGGTGTAAGGTATTATTTCATTATATGATGCAAAAGCAACTGCTTCGTCTTCATCATAAGCAACGATGAATGTGCATCCCTCTTCATTCATTTGTTTTTGCAACGATACAGGACTATACATCATTTCTAGCATATAGGCCATTTGTTTTGAACTGATGATGCTGCTATATGTTTGAGGCCAAATGATTAAAGTAAGTTTGCGAATTAAAGGAATCTCTCTTATACCAGCCTTTTTTATAGAAAGCATTAATTAATTTTTATCTTAAGTGTTGGAGCATACATAATTCGCCCCTGCGTATCTTTTACAATTATATCAAAGAAAAATAATTCCTCACCCTGCTTCAATTGTTCCTTTAAAATATTTTTCCATAGTGGCGGTAATGGTGTTTCTTTAAACAGATCAGATACATTACTGAATACAGGGGTAACTTTGCCGGTTTCTTCATCTTCGGTAACAGCTTTTCGTTTATACATTACCTGGTATGATGAAATGGTATAAACATTTTTCTTATCGTCGGTAATTTTTAATGGCAGTGTTACCAGTTGTACAGCTTCTGATTTTGTTACTACTGCCGAGTCTGATCTTATACCAAGTGTTGTAGTAAGTTTTGGCGGCTTAAATTTTTGAAATGTTTTAGTAGTGGCAGGATTGGTACTTTGTGCCTTTAGGTTATTGCTTGACAGCATTACAACCGATATAAATAAACATCTAACAAAATTTGCCATAACTTTTGTTTTATTAAACGAAAGTACAGAACTATTGGTATCCTTATACTACTTTAACGCATTGTTGACAAGCTTTCTTCAATGGTCTTAATCCTTGCTTCGGCATCGGTTTTCTTTTTCTGTTCCAGAGCAATCACTTCGGGTTTTGCGTTACTAACAAATTTTTCATTGCTTAACTTTTTTTCAACCGATAATAAAAACCCCTTTTGATGTTCCAGGTCTTTTAACAAATCAGCTTTAAGCAAGGCTGTATCTAATTTCTTATTGGTCTTTAAATAAAATTTATCTTTTTCAACTGCTAAAACAATGGTATTATCAATAGCAATTGTTGTATATGCTAGTTCATCGGCATTTACCTGTTTACTTAAAATACCTTCAATAGATTTATAACTTTCTTTTGAACCAGTTTCTATAAATAGTTTTATGGTTTCTTTTGGTTTTAGTTGATTTTTATTTCTTCCGTCTCTTATGGTTGTTATAACCTGCTTTAGCAGTTCGCCTTGTGCCAACAAATGATCATCAACATTGTTAACAGTGGCAAATTGCTTTATACATAAATCATCTTTTTGGTTTTTAAGCAAGTGATAAATCTCTTCGGTTACAAATGGCATATATGGATGCAGCAATTGCATCAGCTCTTCAAAATAACCAATCGTTTTTTCGTAAATGCTGGTATCAACCGGTTGTTCAAAACCTGGTTTTATCCACTCCAGGTACCAACTACAGAAATCATCCCAAATTAAGTTGTATATGGTTTTTAAAGCTTCACTCAGGCGAAACTGTTTCATCAGTTCATCCACATCTGTTTTAACTTTATGAAGCCTGTTTTGAAACCAATTTATTGCAAAGTTTTCTGTTGCTTGTTGTTCTTTGTCTGTTGCCTGCCTCCCCTCCCACATCTTAACTAGTTTCAATGCATTCCAAATCTTGTTATTAAAATTTCTGCCCTGTTCCAAACTGTTTTCATCAAACATAAGATCGTTGCCTGCAGGTGAAGAAACCAATATACCAAAACGCACTGCATCTGCGCCATATTTATCAATCAGTTCTAACAAGTCGGGACTGTTTCCCAGGCTCTTGCTCATTTTTCGGCCAAGCTTATCCCTTACCATACCTGTAAAATAAACATCTTTAAAAGGGATTTGCTTTTCATATTGCATACCAGCCATTACCATACGGGCAACCCAAAAGAAAATTATATCCTGGCCTGTTACCAATACAGCTGCAGGATAATAATATTTAATTTCATCATTGCCCGGATTTGTTATGCCTTTAAAAACTTCTATAGGCCAAAGCCATGATGAAAACCAGGTGTCAAGCACATCTGCATCTTGTGTTAATGATGCATTTGATATTGCAAACTTTGTTTCAAATATTTTCTTTGCTTCTTCCATCGTTTCGGCAACTACCATTTTTCCGCTCTCATCATACCATGCTGGTATTTGTTGACCCCACCAAAGCTGCCTGCTAATACACCAGTCTTTTACATTTTCTAACCAGTATTTATAAGTAGCCAAAAATTTATCACCGGGATGTATTTTTATATCAGCTTCTACAACTGCTTTTAATGCAGGTTGAGCCAGTTCCTTCATCTTTACAAACCATTGCGTACTTATCCTTGGCTCTACCACTACACCTGTACGCTGGCTATATCCTAACCGAGTTGTGTATTCTTCTTCTTTTAAAAGAAAACCTTTTTCCTGCAATTCTTTTATTATTTTTTTACGGGCAATAAACCGGTCTTCACCCACATAAATTTGCGCTGCAGGGCTCATTGTTCCATCTTCATTAATGGTATCTATAATTTCAAGATGGTGTTTAAGCCCCAGGTTATAGTCGTTAATATCGTGTGCCGGTGTTACTTTTAAAGCGCCTGTTCCAAAAGCAGTATCAACATAATCATCAAAAATGATGGGAATACGGCGGTTTATTAATGGTACTACCGCATACATGCCATGCAAAATTTTATATCGTTCATCGTTTGGATTAACGCAAATAGCAGTATCGCCCATAATAGTTTCAGGGCGCTGTGTGGCAATGATGATGCCATCATCTCCTATTAAAGGTTTAATAGTATTACCATTAGCATCTTCTAACCTGTATTTTAAATAATAAAGTTTACCAGTTATATCTTTATATTCCACTTCTTCATCACTCAATGCAGTCCTGGCCGATGAATCCCAGTTTATCATTCGGGCGCCACGATAAATAAGACCTTTATTGTACAGGTCAATAAAAATTTTTATTACTGCTTTGTAATAATGATCGTCCATCGTAAAAGTGGTACGATTCCAGTCAACACTACAGCCCAATCTTTCAATCTGGTTATAAATTATGCCACCATATTTATCTTTCCACTCAAATGCGTATTTTAAAAATTCTTCTCTTGTTAAATTATTTTTTTCAATCCCTTTTTCTTTAAGCATAGCTACCACTTTTGCTTCGGTAGCAATAGAGGCATGGTCGCTGCCGGGTACCCAACAGGCATTAAACCCACTCATTCGGGCTTTACGTACCAAAACGTCCTGTACGGTTTCGTTTAAAGTATGACCCATGTGTAATACACCGGTAACATTGGGTGGTGGTATTACCACAGTAAATGCAGGCCGGTTATCCACATGGCTGTTAAAATATTTCTTATCAAGCCAGTGTTTATACCATTTTGTTTCTATCGATGCTGGCTCAAAATTTTTAGAGAGTTCCATATTAATTGATACTTAAAATTGTAAGTGTGCAAAAATACAAAAAAGCGATGTGAATTTCGATGCGGATAAAGGCTGATGGATATTTACAATGAGTAAATAAAATATGTTTTTGGGGGCGGAAGAACGGTTAAAATTTCTTTACTACAGTTTTTACTGCCGATCCAGTAATTTCTTTTTTTGAGATTCGTATTCTTCTTTGGTTAAAGCGCCTTGTTGATACAGGTCGAATAATTTTTTTATTTCATCGGCAACCATTAATTTTTTAATATCGCCAGGTGCATCTTGTTTATTGATTTGTGTTGCTATTGTTTTCTCGACGTTTTGATTTTTAGGTGTATTGGCTAAAGGCATTTTAAATTGTGCCGGCACCGTAAGTTCATCAGCGTTGATAGCATCATCAAAGAAAAGTACAAGTTCCACCTCTTCCTGCTTGCCTTCTTTATATGTAACTTTCCCCATTACCATTATGCTATAATCATCCAGCCCTGAATTTTTAAACCGCCTTAATTTAGTTACTGATATTGTGCTGTTTTGCAGGTTGTAAGTATCTGTACGGTACATCCTGAATTTTATGTATTTAAAATATCCTGCTTCAGAAGTGCCATTAGCAATATTCAAAACCTGCCCATTGTAAATTTTATATCCGCCGGATGTATATAGGGTATCATGTTCAAAGCGAGGTTGTACATTCTGTGCAACAGAAAATAATGGGTAAAAAATCAAAATGAATAATATTTTTTTCATCGTTTCATTAATTGAACAGTTTATACAACCGACTATTTATTTGATATGCCAATTGCAAAAAATAGCGTTTAATAAAGGAACGAAATTTTATCCAAAACCGAAAAGTAAAAGTTACACTTTAATAATTAGACCTCAATTAAATCAGGAGAAAGTTTTGATACACAAAACCGCAAAACCATAAATACAGGTAAGTACAAATATTCCTTTTGCAGTTTTATCTTTATTGCTGTTGATGTATATGGTAAACAAAACAGCATTTACCATCAGTGCAAGACTTAATGCCACAGTAAAAGTGCGGTGCCCCTGTTCCAGGTACATATATTGAAATAATTCTTTAAAGCCAAAGGGACGAAATTTTATAAACTTAAAAATAAGTATCCCCACCACAGGGCCTATAAATCCAAGGATGGCTCCTAATAAAAAATTATCTTTTTTAAATATCATTTGAAGAGATTCTTTTTTTCTAATTGTTTTTTTAACGTGTAATTGGTTAAATCAAATTGTACAGGTACCATGCTTATATAGTTATTTTTAAGCGCCCACACATCGGTATCCCGCCCTTTATCAAAATTGATGAACTCGCCTGTTAACCAGTAATAATTTT
>DAOLYC010000129.1:0-6703 GCA_035425605.1 Ferruginibacter sp. | reverse complement strand
TCCATTAAAAACAATATTTAATGTATATGTTTTATTAGCCTGGATGGCTTGAGCATTGCTGTAAAAATAATCGTAGCGGCAATAGTGGTAGTTGTAGGAGGAATCAAAGCCGAGTGTATAATTTGTTGTGCCATCATTTAGTGAAACGGCTGCATTATCTACAGTAAGCTCCCTTGTATTTACTTTTGGGTCAAAATAAGGGACGGTTCTGTTTAAATAAATTTGCGGTTTTTGATTTGGTGTAATTAAACCCTGTATGGATAATTTACTTTGATAAGGTTGCTGTTTTATAGTAATTGTTTTTTCGCAAGCCATAAAAATGATTGTGCAAATAACAAATGCAATAATTGATATTTTTTTCATTTGCTAAAATTTAAAATTATAACTGATGCTTGGAATTATGGGTAATAAAGAAACTTCTTTAGCAGCTATTTCTTTTGTTACAGGATCTTTAGTTAAATAAATAAAGTACGGATTGTGGCGGCTATAAATATTGTACACACTTATAACCAATTCTGATTCATATTTCTTCCCAAATATTTTTGGATTACCATGCCTGATTGCACTTAAATCCAGCCTGTGATAAGAACGGTATCGATAATTATTTCTGCCAGTATAGTCATAATATGTGCCATCATACAGGGAACCATCACCATATACACCTGCCCGGCCGGTTGGCAGCGTAAATGCACCACCCGATGTAAATACAAATGCACCGGAAACTGTCCAGCGTTTACTAAGGTCGTAGGTACCAACTATGGAAAGGTTATGTCTTTTATCGTATGTAAAAGGAAATTGTTTACCGAAGTTGAGGGAATCAAATTTTTGATTTGTCCACGATAGAGTATAAGACAACCACCCTGTAAACCTGCCTGCATTTTTCTTTATAAATAATTCTGCTCCGTAGCTGTTCCCTTTGCCAAATGTAAGTTTGGTATCTATATCTGCACTCTGCAGCGATTGTGCTCCTTCTTTAAACAGCACCTGGTTATTCATCGTTTTATAATAGCCTTCAATGCTTGCTTCAAAAGTATTGTCCTTAAAATTTTTAAATAAGCCAATGGCAATTTGCTGGCTGGTTTGTGGCTTTACAATTTTACTGCTGCTTATCCAAATGTCTGTTGGCAACGATGCTGTGCTGCTTGGCACCAGGTGCTGAAACTGGTTCATAATGGTATATGCTGCTTTAATGGAAGTGGCATCATCTAATTGATACTTGACAGTGGCCCTAGGCTCATAACGCAGGTATTGCACATCCGATTTAATAAATACCGGAACCCTTAATCCAACACTTGCGCTTAATTTTTCAGAAATAGTAATATCGTCGTTTATATAAAACGAAAGCAATGATGAATATTTTCTTTGTATGCTATCTAAATTTGGTTTATTGATATTACCACTTCTTGGGACTTTAGCAGATGAGGTGGAAGGGAACAATGTACTGTAGGCGTAATTAATGCCTGCCTTAATAGAATGAGTTGATGATGGATAGTAACTAAAATCTGTTTTTAAGTTTACATCTTTTATGCCGGTATAAAGCTGTGCATAATACTGATCCTGAGTGGTGGTAAGGCTTAAATGATAATCGTTGTAAATAAAAGAAGTGTTGCTGAATAACTTTTTATTGTACAAATGATTCCACCTTACTGTGCCAGTTGTATTTCCAAAGTTTATTCCATAATTCAGGCTGCTGGCACCTGCATATTTTGCATTATCTAAGCCCTTAAAAAAGCTGAGGTATAATTTATCTTTTTTCCCTAATTCAAAATTAGCTTTAGCATTTACATCGTAAAAATAATAGTTAGTATTGTTTTTATTTTTTGGAATAACTGCTTTGGCTATTAAATCTAAAAATGTTCTTCTTGCCGAAATGATGAATGAGGATTTATTTTTTGTAATTGGCCCTTGCAATGTAAGGTTTGATGATACTAAACCAATACCACCTTCGCCGCTGAATTTTTTCTTGTTGCCTTCCTTCATGGTAATATCCAATATAGAACTTAACCTGCCGCCATACTGTGCAGGATAGCCTCCTTTAATTAGAGTAACACTGTTAATAGCATTGGTATTAAAAGTGCTGAATAATCCAAACAAGTGATTAGGATTATACACTGTGGCTTCATCTAACTGAACTAGATTCTGATCGGTATTACCACCTCTTACATAAAACCCTGTTGTGCCTTCCTGACCGGATTGCACACCAGGCAGTAACTGTACAATTTTTAAAATATCCCTTTCTCCTGCAATAGCCGGTAATGTTTTTATCTGCTTCATGGGTATGTTTATAACACTCATTTTTGCCTTGCTGATATTATTGTTATTTTTTGATGAACTAACTATAACTTCTGTAAGGCTATTCGTTTTTTCCTGCAAATTGTAATCATAAACCTGGTCTGCCTTTCCGCTAATCGTAAAAAGTTGCGGCTGATAACCCTGATAAGATATAACCACTCCAACAGAATCAGCCTGCTTTACCGAGATTGAATAAAAGCCATAGGCATTTGTTGTGGTTCCCCTTTTTTCATTGGTTACATATACACTGGCACTAATGAGTGCTTCACCAGTCTTTGCATCTTTTATATAACCACTGATGGTTACTTTTTTTTGTGCCAGTGAACACAATGGCAGTAATGTAATTATAATAAGTGCAAGTTTATATTTCATTATCGGGGTTTAAGAAAGTATGATGTAATAATGTTCATAGTATGAAAGATTATAAAAAGTAGCCCCTCACAATGAAAAAGGAGAGGCTACAAACCAATACCCTCTTGGTTTTTATAGAACAAAGACTTTAGTCTCCTTTTTTCTCTGTATCACACTCACAGCCTGTACCTGTTTTGCCGCCGGTTGCAGTGCTATCTTCGTGTTGTCCCTCCTGGTGTGTTTCAATTTCTTCTTTAATAAAACTGCCGCTATTAGCAAATTGGGCTAATTTTTCCACGTTGGCGGATGTGATAAAATAGGCACAAAAAGCTACACTGTCTTTATTAAACCATGTAGTGACAGTTGTTGCAGGGTAACGCACAGCAAACGAGTCTTTAACCACCTGCGGCACTAAAGTTTCAGCTACTACTGGGCAATGATTTTCTGCTTTTTCTTTGCCGTCTTTCTTACAAGCAGAGAAAAATACAGATGTAGAAAGTGCTATCAGTACAAATAGTATCATCGCACCAGTCTTTGTTTGGAAATGGGTCTTCTTCATAATTTTAATTTATAAATAGTTTAGAATTTGTGCTAAATCCAATAAAACCTTATTAATACGCTGTATTCTTAATTCGTGGATGTCGCTTTTTTGAATTGATTTGTTTCGTTTGCTGGTCTGTACTTTATTTATAGTATCTTTTTTATTCACAATAAATGTGTCAGTATCATTACCATACACTACTCCTGAATGGGTTTTAATCTCCTTCTTTGATTGAGCTGTTATAATAGTTACTGTCTTCATTAAAACTGTGGCTATTGTATTCTGAGTTGTTCTTGTGTCGTCAACAAATTTTTTGCCAGGAGCTTCTAAAGCCCAAGCCGTACACAACACATTTAGTAAAATCAGTACAATAAATGCAGATGCTGATTTTTTCATTATTTTCAAATAGATATTTTACGATACTGCAAACAGCGGCATTCAATTATTTACTTTTCCCTTTCTTGTTTCGTTTATACCTCAAATCGGGAGTGCCGTCTTTTTTTATTGGACCTGCAGTTGTTTTAAAACGTTTGTCTGGTGTACCATCTTTTTTTAATGTAACAGGAGATGCTGGAGTTGCTGCCGCTGGCTTTGCCGCAGGCGTTTTAGAAAGCGACTTTGGCATATCTACAACCTTTGCAGGAGCAGCAGTTGGCTTTGTAGGTACTGCCTTCATTTTATTTTCTGCTTTTTTAACAGGGGCAGTAGCAGCTTGTGCCATACCTGATACATTTAATCCAATTATTGCAATTAATACTACTAATACTTTTTTCATTTTTTATTATTTTAAATTGTTAAAAAATTAATTACTGAATATTTCCATTTGCCACTACGGTAGCTATTTGTGCTGCACTGTAATGAATATTAAAATACCTGGTAGGCAAAATAATATTGTCGTAGGTTAATGCCACGGTGGTTCCTGTTGCTGATAAGCCTGATGTTATATTTAACGTTGTACCTGTGGCCTGCCCGCCAGTACCAGTAATGTTGGCTAAAGGAATTGAGATATTGCCCGGTGCTGCAATACTTCCGTTATGAATGTGCATAACCATCACAGTATCCTTCACCGTATTTTGCAAAGTAATACTCACATTAAATGAATGGTCTGCATTTTCAGCAATCAGGGCTTTACCATTAATTGTATTCCCTGCTGTGGAGGTTAGTGTAATTTCTTTGGTTCGTAATGTGGCAGTGGTAGTAGCCACATCTTTCTTTTCGCATGAGGAAAAAGAAACAGCAAAAATAAATGCTAATAAAATTGCCAGTGCCGCAAACCTAATACTGTTAATTTGTTTTAAACTGATTGTTTTCATAATTATATTTTTATTTGTTTACCTGTTAATTCAAAGAATACCTTTGAACTTGTGTAGAATTTTATTGCATTCACCTATTTATCAGATAGTGGGGATTAATGAAGTGTTTGGTTGGGTATAGCAGAAAATATTTTTAAACTCGTCTGAAAACATAAAGTTGTTGAGTTGCTGCACCTTTAACTGATGATATTTATTGCAATTGCTGGATACGATAATTGGTAGCAGGATAACGATTGCTTCTTTCTCCTTTGCAAATAGCGGTAAAGCTATTTTTAACAAGGAGCCATATTTTTGCTTTGAAATAAGCAGGTAATATGTGCCCGGTAGTGCAGTTTTTTGTTTTACAAATTTTCTTATTTGTGAGAGATGAACTGGTTTATAGTTGTTATCCCGAAGTTGAGATGCTGTGCATTGTACGGCAGACTGCTCAATTAAACTTACCACGGCCTTTGCTACTTCAATTTTGTAATACATTTAATTGATGGCACTTAAATTATCGCTTCGGCAAAAGCTGAACAGTTAAAGCAAGAGAGAGAACCAATAACGCAACTACTAAAAAAAATACTACTAACATACAGTTATACTTTACAAGTCTAATTTTAAGCCTAACACAAAACCAAATGACATCGGATATGATTTTACAGTAGCATCTTTATTAATGGAATTTAAAGCGAACCGCATAGTTGGGGCAAAAGTTACCGCAGTTTTTTTACTCAGTTTATAGTCAACCCCAACACCAGCCAAGCCACTGAAGTAAATTTTTCTAAGTCCCTGCAAATTATCCACTGTTTCAGGGGCATTAATAAAGCCCTTTTCTACAGTAGTTTCCAACTTGGCTTTAGTTAAAATATTTGCAGATAATCCTGCAAGGGCATTAAATTTAAATTTTCCTCTTGTAACATTGTACGTAACGGCCAAAGGAATGCCAATGTATTGCAGGGAGTGAGTTGAGGTAAAAGCATACAAGCTATCCCCAACTGCAGGGTTGCTGCTGAACGATGGTAAAACATAACCGTAGCCGGATGACGTATTGATACGGTATTTAACACTGCCGGTATTATCCTGCTGAGCATAAATTGTTTTAGGGTCTACTGTAATATTGGTGTTTGACAAGGTAAGACCAGACTGTAATCCCCAATGCTTATTTATTTTGTAATCAACCAGTGCTCCATATGTGGATGAAAACTCATGCTTCTCTTCTTTTTCAAGCTCGCTGGCATTATCGTGCTGGTTATTTATTTCATTGTCCTGCAAACGGTACCATGCAATGTCAGGAGAAAAAAATGGCGTTACAGAAAACCTGCTGGGTTTTGTAATCGTTTTCTTACTATTTTTTGCAACTGAATTATTTGCAGTATCACTAATTTTTATTTTTGCTGCTGCAATAAGTTTTATTAGTTGTTTTTTATCAATTGAATCATGCCGCAGCAATTGCATGGGCTCAATTGAACTAATTTTTAGTTTTCTTAAAGTTGGAATTTCCTTGTACTGCTGCTCATCATTATTTTTTACCAAAATATCTCCATCTTCTGCTGCCGTTGCACTTATAATTTTTATTTTACTTGAAGATCGTGTGGAATACTTTTTCTTTTGGTTTATAACAATGGCTGCTTGGTTTTCCGAATTATCTTTATCTGAATTTATTTTTTTGGCAATGGCTTGTTTTTGTAAAATTACTTTTTGATTTGACTGTATTTCTTTTGTATTAACTGGATTAGTATTTTCTGCATCTACTTTCTCTATTACTGCGTTTTTACCTTGCTGAGTGGAGATGCTACTTGTGTTTGATGAGTTTGTACCAGAAAATCTATCAGTAGATTTTATTTCCGGTATATTACTTATTTCCTTTTGATTACCAGAATCATTTGCTTCATTATTTTTTACAAAACCCTGGCTGCCCTTGCCTCCATCTACTTTATACACATCATACAAAACGTAGCTTGTCAACAGTAACAGCAGCATTATAGCAATGCGTTTCAGGTTAGCATAGCTTCTTTTTATACTAACTATCTTATCCTTATCAAGCCGTTTATCTATAGCCTCCCACACATTCTCCGAAGCTGTTTCTTCGTTGTCGTCAAGAGCATTGCGGAAAAGGTTTTCAATATTGTGTAAATTTTCATCCATATGCTAATAGTTTTTTGCCACTTTTAAACTGTTGGTTACTGCTTTTTGCAGTAATAGTTTTGCATCAAAAAAATTGGAT
>DAOLYC010000128.1:0-6755 GCA_035425605.1 Ferruginibacter sp. | reverse complement strand
GGCCCTGACCCTAAGGACGATCCTGATCATGGCGGTGCATTTTTCAATCTGGCTACTTTTGTTAGCAACTTTCCAAACGCAAGAATTATGAATGATGTTGCAAAGGGTGGTGCTGCAATAAGATTAACAGTGGGAGGTCCTGTTTTTTCAAAAAACTTCATTGGCGATGCTGACAATTTCAAAATTGGCGTAAAGGGAGTTACTGTAATTTATGACTTTGAATTTACCATTGCCAATGCTGGAGACGACAAAAAAATAAATGGCTACTGGCCTAAATTCGCTACGTTAATAGGTTTTGCTTCTGGGGGTGTGGCTCCCTATACTTATTCATGGAGTGATGGAAAAAAAGTTTGGAACCAAAGGGAAATTAAAGTTCGCCCTTTCCAAACTACCACCTACACACTCACTGTAACAGATGCAAATGAGTGCATTGGAACTGATGAGGTAACGGTGTTTGTAAAATAATTTTGTAAAGATTAATAAAAAGAGGCTGTTTAAGTCAGCAGCTACTATCCTTAAAAGCAAAACTTCTACTGTTTTTTAAGCAAAAAAAACGATCATCACACATTAATAAAACATAAATAATTTCTAAAGAATATTATATGAATAACAATGAAACAATCACAGAAATTGTACAACAATATCTGCCGCTTACAACCTTTTTGAAAGGGAGTTATGCCTATTCCTATGTATCATATTGGAGAGCCGTGCCTCCCTACAAAAAAGAAACACCTCAATTGGGCAGCTTTTATGAATCGCCCACGAATCCAGGCATCTTTGAACAGGTACCAGGATATGCACTCGTTTCCTACGCTGCGTATATTCACTTTAACGGGGATGGAACATTTTATGAAAAAGGAATGCTGAATAATTCAGGAGAAAATATTTTGCCAGTTAATAATAAAGGTACATATACGGTACAAGCCGATTGGCTTGCCGGAGTATTTACAGGCACATTTACTGTTTCAAACAAGACAGGCGAATTCATCAATCATTACTTTATAATGGCAAATGATTGGAAAGAGTTGCATTTTATGATGCTTGATACACACCTCCGCCAACCTATCGCAGCTGGTATTTTAAAGCGAATAAAACTTTGAATAACCTGATTATTATTGCCGGCAATTTACCCTACAGGTTAGCAACCATCAAAATCAATAACGACAAAAACTATTGGGATTTAAAAAATTGAAGTCTTAATTACAAAACAAGTTGTAGAAAATTTCACTTTATCCATAATCCTCATAAGTTTTAAAACAAAGGCAATTATTATTCAACCATAAAATAAAATGAAATGAAAACAAAAATTTTTCTATGGGCCGGCATCATGATGCTCGGGACCATTATGTTCAACGCATGCCGTAAAAATCCAGGCCAGCTCTGTAATGGTGGCGAAACTATTGTAACTACCACCAAAGTGTTCGCTACCGGATTGAACAATCCCCGGGGATTAAAATTTGGGCCTGACGGATACCTGTACGTTGCCGAAGGAGGTATTGGAGGAAGCAATTCTTCCACTACATGCACACAAGTGATACCGCCCATTGGCCCCTATCTGGGAAGTACAAACGGCAGCCGCATTTCACGTGTTAATTCTCACGGCAATGTTTCCACCTGGGTTGATAATCTTCCTTCCTGTCAGGGAAATACATTGGACATACAAGGCGTCGGCGACATTGCATTTGTAGGTAATACTTTATATGGAGTATTGGCAGGCGCCGGATGCTCACATGGAGTTCCATCAATCCCAAATGGAGTTTTCAAAGTAAACCATGACAGAACATGGAAAATGATTGCCAACCTAAGTGAATATCAAATGGCTCATCCGGTTGCCAACCCACTGCCTGCCGACTTTGAACCGGATGGTGTTTGGTACAGTATGGAAAGCGTTAATGGCAACCTGTATGCTATTGAACCCAATCATGGCGAATTAGTGAAAATAACAACCAATGGCGTTATCAACCGCATAGTAGATATTTCAGATAAAGTAGGGCATGTGGTTCCAACCGTACAGGCGTTTCACAAAGGAAATTTTTATGTAGGAAATTTGGGGCTCTTTCCATCTACCGGTTCTAGTGTTTATAAAATTACGCCCGGTGGCGACGTCAGTGTGTTTGCCACAGGGTTCACTATGATTCTTGGAATCACCTTCGATGATCTGGGTGGGCTGTATGTTCTGGAAACCACCACCAATAATCCATTCCCTACACCTGGTACCGGCGATGTAGTAAGGTTAGACCCCGATGGTTCAAGACAGGTGGTAGTAACCGGCCTTAACCTACCTACAGGAATGACCTTTGGCCCTGATCACAAATTATATATTTCCAGCTGGGGGTTTGGTATGCCACCAAATGGTAGTGGACAGATATTGCAGGTAAGTTTTAAGTGTGATAGAATAAAAGGAGAAAAGAATCAATAGTGTACTGCTGACAAGAAGGAGTAAAATTTCACAGTCAGGTACTGAGGTGATCTTGATTAGATAACGTCAGCAAGGATAAAACAACCTTGTTGACGGCGTGACAGCAGCAATGAAGATGAACTGCATTTTTTTACGACCAATAACTTCATTTCAAAGCGAAGCGATTTTATCTGATAGCGTTGCTTTATTTCTATAATTCATGTTGCCTGGCGATTGTATTTTAAAATGGTTAGATAGCATATTATTTTACAGAACTATCAACAAAAATTTATTATTCAAGAAATTTTTTTATGAAATACTTTATTATTAAAAAACTTTCTGGCACTATAGTCTGTTCCATCTTTGCTCTAATTATTATAATATCAAGTTGTAAAAAATCACCACTTATAAAACAATTAGAACTAAACAAGCCGCCCATTGCTAATGCAGGCAATGACATTTCAATTTTTATCCCTGATAATACAGTTATTTTGGACGGTTCTGCTTCAATGGATCCTGATGGAAGTATTGTAAGTTATTCATGGACAAAAATATCAGGCTCTGCCAGTTTAATGATACGAACCCCCAATGCTTCAAAAACAATAGTAGAGTCTTTAACAGTGGGAACTTATCAGTTTGAATTGAAAGTGACTGATAACAGCGGTTTGTTTAATACAGACACAGTAAAAGTTGTAATAAGAACTTATGGTTCTAGTGGCTGCATTGGCTACTGGGTATGTGTAGATGCTACTTCATTTTATTCACAATACAGCAGCACTGGAGATTTCTATCAGTCGTATGGTGCATCGGTATCTTTAGATGATAAAGTTTACTTTGCTGGAGGCATTGATGATTTTTGGGATTATGGTGGTAGCTTAGATGGTGGAATTGAATATGATCCAGTCAATTTAACCTACAGGCCTTTTACCTTGTCTGTTCCAAGAAGTTTCCTAGCTGGAGCAAAAGCTGGCAACAAAATTTTATTTGCCGGAGGAAACCAAATGTCGGGATATACTAATAACCCTGATTATAATACAGTAGATATTTATGATAATCAAACTTTGGCACAAACAGTAGCCACATTAAGTGAAGCCAGGTCGCATCTAACCTCAGCCTCATTGGGTAACCAGGCTTTTTTTATTGGAGGAAAAACTATGGGTGGATTTTCCAATAAAATGGACATTTATAATAGTACAAACAATTCGTGGCAGGTAGTAACAATGCCTCATGCACGAGGTTATGCCGGCGCTACAATAATTGGCAATAAAATTTATATTGCCGGAGGACAGAATAGCAATGGTAATATACATACAGTTGATATATATGAAATTCAAACCGGACTGTGGACTTCAATTGAAGCTCCTAATGAACATCCGTTTTCAAGTGTTGCATCAGTAAATGATAAACTTATTGTTGCTGGAGGCGATGGGTTAAATAACAAATCTGCCGACATATATAATAGCACAACAGGCCAGTGGTTAACTGTAAATTTAAGCAACAGCCGTTTCAAAATGACTGTTGCAACAATAAGTAATAAAGCCGTGTTTCTTGGAGGAGCTAATTCGTTTTCAGGAAAATATTTTTCGAACGAATCAGGTGGTATTGATATTTATGATGATGTTACAGGAAGCTGGTATACAGGTTCGGTTTCACCAGGTGTGTGTGGTATGATGGCGGCTTCCATCGGATTAAAGATAATATATGTAGGCTTTATGTGGAAAAACAGTACTACGATTGCTAATACAATGGTTACTCTTACGGGGTATTAAATTTATAAATTGAAATAGGCAATTTCTTTCATGTTGATAATATCAACTGTAGCAAAATTTAACTTGACTGCTTTGCCAAAATAATGAAAAATAATACTTTCCATTTTCAACAACCTATTGGGTAATAAACTTGAAAATAAAACTACCTGGATTGTGGCCCGGTTCTTCAAAGTATAAATCAAGCAACCTTGCAATGGCTTTTTGTTTTATCCTGCACTTTTATAAAGCAGGAGTAATTGATATGATTTTTTTGCTGGGTACTATCTAAAGTATATTAAGTTAAAAAATTCCAAAAAAAGAAAGACAGCAGTAAAGAAAAGCAGGAGCCGTTGGTAAAAAATTAGAAACCTTTATTCCTGATTTAAGTTTTTCTGTTTTTTTTTATTCTTCTTTTCTAAATAAAAAAACAACCCTAAAGGGAAAATAAAAGCAATTTTTGATAATACAGAAGTAATAGACTGAAACAATTGTGCATTTTTACCTTGTTCTTCATTTATTTTTCCATAACGGATGTTTACAGGACTACCAAAATTGTAAGCTATTGTTTGCAAATCTGTTTTATATGCAATAGCCAACGAATCTTGGTTAAACAACCAATCTTTATTGAAGCGTTGCTCTTCAAGCACATCTGGTTCTTTATCCACATCAAAAAAACACCATTGCTCATTAATATAAGCCTGTATAACAAAATGATGAGGCAGGTATAATGCCCTCACAGGAATATTTTTTTTCATTAAAAGTTCCATTAAAACAGCGCACT
This sequence comes from Ferruginibacter sp., assembly GCA_035425605.1. Taxonomy (GTDB): domain Bacteria; phylum Bacteroidota; class Bacteroidia; order Chitinophagales; family Chitinophagaceae; genus Ferruginibacter. The sequence continues at coordinate 1,828 of DAOLYC010000128.1, read as the reverse complement.
GCTGACCACAATAACCATAGGGTTTCTTCAAAATATCATCCGCTGTAATTTTTGAAGAAAGATATAAGCCGGTTATCTTTTGAGTAACAGATGCAATCCAGTTTTCATTTAAATCCTGTGTTGCATATTTATGATAAAATCTTTTTGAAACTACATTTCTTGCTAAAACTGCATACGTAAGTGTTCCTGTTGTTATGTTCTTTACATTGGCCATGCTATCAACATAAGATTCAAGTTTATCTAATGTATTCAACCTGTTTAAAGAGGGATTGTATTTTTCTCTAATGATAAGTACCTGTTTATCTTCAATAATATTATAATGGATAAAGTTGAGAGCAAAAAATAAAATAGAAATAGGTATAAGGATATATTTCAGGTTTTTTAACATAGTCAGGCATTTGTTTTCAAGCGTAACAGATTGTTATAAGTTTAATCTACTTTCAACAATTTATTATTTGCAAATATAAATAAATTGTAAGTTTAAATAATAGGTGCATTTAAAAAAAGTAAACTAACTTTTCAGTTTTATTTACACCCTTATTAGAAAGCCAGATGGCTGCAACAGTATCTCTTTATAGGCTTGATAAATACCAACGGCAACAAAAAAAGTATCGAAACGAGCAAGCGATATAGATGATATAAACAATCTTAAATAGGTTTCAACAAAAAGCCGCCTTTATTTTAAGGCGGCTCCTTGTAAAAGTAAAGTTTTAAGTGCTTACGCTTTCGTATTTTTCAATTGTCCGTTCCAAACTTTTTTACCTTGTATTTTTTTTACGAGGTACATGATACCAACAAAAATAAAAAAGATTGGTCCCGTAAAACCTAGTAAGGCTACATATTTGGTTCCATAAAATTTTTCCATGGGGCGCCTTATTCTTTCTGCTATCAGGTACATGCTAGGTACCATCACCAGGGTGAGGAAAAAAGCAAAAATTAATCCAAAGATAATTGTCCAACTCAATGGCCCCCAAAAAACAACACTATCGCCACCAAAGAAAATATGCGGATTCAACTGCTGGAAGAAAGTAATAAAATTTATATTGAATCCAACAGCAAGCGGCAATAAACCTAACATGGTTGCAAGCGCCGTTAGCAAAACAGGTATGATACGTATCTTGCCTGCCTGTATAGTAGCTTCTCTTGTTTTTACTCCACGGCTGCGTAATTCATCTGTAAACTCAATCAATAAAATTCCATTCTTAATTACAATACCAGCCAGGCCTATAATACCTATCAGTAACATGATGGTGGCAATGGTCATACCGGTAAATGCATAACCCAGCAATACACCAATTATTGAAAAGAATATTTCGGTTAATACAATGAATGGTTTGCTCATACTGTTGAATTGCAATACCAAAATCATAAATATAAGACCCATTGCTATTAAAAATGCTTTACTTAAAAATGCATTCGTTTCTGCTTCCTGCTCACCCTGGCCGGTTTGCTTTATTGTTACGTCAGATGGTATCCTGTTTTTAGATTTAAAATCTTTAATCTTAACTGCCAGTTCTTCATTTACTTTTCCCGTCATGGTGGGGTCAAGTACGTTTGATTGCAACTGGATGGTACGCTTTACATTTTTACGGGCAATAGCGCCGGAAGTATTGGTATAATCAATAGTTGCTACCGCACTAATGGGAATTGATTTTACCATCATGGTATTCATATCCATAAAGGTTATACGCATGTTCATGATATCAGTAATGTTTTTACGCTGCAAGTCGCTGTAGCGTAATTGAATCTTATATTCATCTTCCCCGTCTTTAAGTTTGCTTACTTCTTTACCAAAAACTGCTGTGCGTATTTCCATCCCGATCTGGCC